>CAYQSL010000021.1:0-15173 GCA_964420165.1 uncultured Gammaproteobacteria bacterium
AGTAACTCCTCAAACGGATCTAAATCAAGCAAAAGGTATATTTTACCAAACAAATTCAGTATCTTAGCCTCAGATTTTTAAATAAAGAAATCCCCACCTTAAAAAATCTTAAGATTTATAGTGGATTACGTCAAGAACTAGAACTCGCTTCCTAAAAGGTTTTTAAAAACTAGTAGCCTGCTGTTGCCTCAAAACTCAGCGAATTTTACCCCATTTCAACAGCAGGTTAGCCAGTCCTTCCCCCAAGCGCTTAGGTAAATAAGCACTTAACTATTTGTAATTGTATATTTTATCTAGAACTGAAGTCAAGTTAAAATCCTCTAATTTTTTGTGTGAATTGGAGTAAACCCTTGGTAATTAGGTGAAAGCAAATTCCCTTACCCATTTGCTCCCTATCCATTTCTCACCCTCAGTTACTGGCAAACCACAATGCAAAGAATCATAATTTGGCAAACCCTTTATATAGTTCTTCCAAATTAACATACGTCCTTTTTTAGGAAGAACAGCAATATCAAGTTTCGGGAAGTAAGTTTCTCCTCCCACAAAATTATCATTCAAATAAAAAATCGCAGTAAAAAGTCTGTCCCCGCCTCTTTGGGTCTCTTCTTCTAAATGATGCAAGAAATCATAGTGCTCTTTATATTCTTGTCCAACTGAATATTTGATTATCGACAATCCTTCTTGATTTTCAAAAGCAAGTGAACTGAAGTCAGCAACGATCTCATCAATGCTTTTAGTAAGCTCGGTAGCAGTTTCAAAAAAATAATCTGAACTAGTTCGATAATTTTCAATTTGGTTGCCAAGAATACCAGATGATTTTAGATGATCTTTACTATGTTGAATTAATTCATCACATAGCTCTGGCAAAATTGCTTCATCTAAAACAATAATCCAATCATTGATTACATTTAAATTTTTATTCATAGAACTAATCTCATCTAAGTAAAAACTGGAGCGGGGGACGCTCCAGTTTAGGGGAATTAATTTCTTTTGCTAGTGGGGAATGATCGCGGCGGGGGTGGCGGCGGGGGTGGCTTCGGTGCTGGAGGTGGGTAAGCTGGGGAAACATCAGGAAGCGAACCAAGCGCACCAAGAACAGTAGTTATAAGAGCTCCAGTAAGAAAGCCCATATTGAGATTTTGCATTTCTGCCTCTACTACATCTCTAATTAATCGCACCATAGTATAACGGTTATAACCTTTTACTCCAGAATAATTAGTTACTTGTGTTTTTAAAGATTCAAGAGATTTCTTTAATGCAGGATTGGCATCAATAGCCGACTTAGATTTATTCGCTAACTCTATTATTGTCGCTCCAACATCAACACCTTCATCATCTTGTACTTCAATCTTCTTAATAAAATCAATAACACCATGCTCGTCTAAAACTTTTACACAATCTCTAGAGCACTTTACTAAATCAGCTTTCATTGTTAACGGCAATGCTGCATGAAGTTCTTTAGCTTCTACTTTAGCTGGCATAAGTTTCTTACTCACACCTGCAGTTATATTAGTTGCCAAATTTTTAGCCGCCCCAGTAATCTGATCAAATTTACTAAGACCGTAACCTGGATTTATTGCTAACGCATCTCCCATAATTTCCTCCTCGTTTTAGTTAAACGCTTAACTAATTACCAAAGATTTTACTGTTTCCAGGAAATAAAAGTCAAATTAAAGTTAGTTAATTTAAAAGGTTTTAAAGTATATTTCGTCCCGAATACTGGATATTTAACTTAAGCTTAAAATTTTTAGGATCTAATGTTTGTAGGGCTTTGCAAGCCATGGAAATAAAAATCAAAAAGGACAAATAAATATACGAGCTATAAAATAGAGAAAGAATGATTTGAGAATTAATGTTTAAAGAGCAGATTATTTAAATTTAGGTAA
The DNA here is from genome assembly GCA_964420165.1 of uncultured Gammaproteobacteria bacterium. Lineage (GTDB taxonomy): Bacteria > Cyanobacteriota > Vampirovibrionia > LMEP-6097 > LMEP-6097 > CAYQSL01. Next base: position 1,887 of record CAYQSL010000021.1, read on the forward strand.
AGACACTTTAAATTATGGCTTGGTTAAGCCATTTCTAAGTGAATTCACTGTTTTTAACGTAAAGTTAATTCGAATTTGTTTATTATTTAGAGATCTATTATTTTAAATCGATAGGTCTTCTAGATATTCGGATTCGAGGAATTTAAAGAAATGACATTATCATTCACACCAAATCTAAGTCCTAAATTAAGTGCTCCAGCAGCTAGCGCTCCTGTTTCTAACTCTTTACGAAAGGATGAACTTAGCGCTTCTGGCGTTAATGTACTAATCCCCGATGGTGCTAAAGAGGAAGCTTCTAAAACGCGAAGCTCTACCAGCACTGCAAACACAGCTATCAAAAAAAATCTTGCTTCTAGCAAAGGTGCATCATCAACAAGTTCCCCAGGAGCTCAAGTTGCAGATGCCAGCCATTCTACAGGTGTTCCTAATTCAGGTAATGGTGGAGAAAGTAGGTTCGGCGATCTGGTGAAAAATGGCGGGCAAGGTCTGCAATCAGAAATTGATAGATCGCGCGCTGATACTAAAGACAAAATTGCTGGCGACACTGTTAAAGACCCTGCTTCTGAAACAAGCGCAGGTGGCAGCCCTGGCGGATCTGGCGCGTTCTCATTACCGGGAACAGGTGCTGGTACCGCAATAGGTCCTGGAGCCAACAGTGGACCTAACTTTGGTACCATTAATAACAACACTAATTTCGGAAATCAGAACGTTGGTGAAAATCAAAGTTTTGGCGGAGTTCAGAATGGTTCATTTGAAAGTTTGCCAAATGTGACTACACCAGCTCCTGAAGTAGCTGTGCCACAGGCACCACCGGAACCTACTACTGCAGCTCGAGATACAAGTTCTGGATGGTAAATTAAGATTTTGCTACTGAACTACCCAAATTTCTTCTTAAATCTGGAAGAATCTCATCTTGTATAAACCCACGAGTTTTCTTTGTATCTCTACCATTAGCTCTATGAAATCTTTTTATTTCTGCAAATTTATTACTGGAAATAATTAACTCATTTTGAGATAGAAAAGCAGTAGACTCATCTTTAGTAATAAATCCATTTTTTATAGCATGGACTAAATCATCAAAGAAAATTTCAGGTAAATCTTGTGCTTTAAAATTAGCTTCTTTAGGTATAGTAACGGTTTGAACCATTTTTTCAAAATTAGCTTTTAACTGTTCTTTCTTATGATCTTGAATTAAATTTAACTCAACAAGCTTATCTACTACTTCTTGAACATTAGTAGGTCTTTGAGTAGCATCATATCCTTTAAGAGGATCGTAAACATCGCCAGCATCTACTCTAGAACTAGTTACAGCACCACCAACAGCAATGGCAGCTCCTGCTGTTTTCAAAAAATTTCTTCTTGAAAGTTTTGGGCCGTCGCCTATTGATTTTTGATTAACTGGTTCCATAATTAATTTCCCGCTTGAAATATTCACAATTCCTTCCAAATTCTAGCAACGGCTTTTACCTAAAGTAAAGCTTAAGACTGTAAATTTTTTGAATCTTGATAAATATTCCCAAAACCTCACTAAGAACCGGTTAAAAGGTTAAAAAACTGATATCACTAGGTGTTATCCTCGGAAGGTCAACCCTTAACTTAGCTTGACTATTTACCAAAAAAGAACCCATATCCTGTGATGCTTTTTATAAAATCTACAAACTTTCTAGGAATTGTTTTTTGCTTAGCTTCTTCATTAGCTTCAACTTCAAATGGCTTTGCTTCAGATTCTTTGAAATCTTCAAAACTCACATTATGTTTTTTAATCAGTTCAGAAAAAAAATTAAAATCCCCTTTGAACAGAAGTACAAAAAAGTGACTGTGGAGAATCTTTGTAAATTGCTCGATGAATTGAGTGCGTGTGAGCTGAGACCAAGGAATAGAAATTATCGAATTAAAAACAGGGTCACTATTATAAGTAGTCCTGCCATCAGTAGAAAGTTTATGCTTTTGCCACAGACGCCTTATGCCATGCTGAACTGAAGTTCCATCAATAGAATTAGCACTATTTGAAATCGTTGATATGATTCATCCCTCCCCGAATAAAAATTAATCTTGGATTATATTATAGATAAGCGCTTACGTAGATGTCAAGAGCTTTTCAGAAATTTCCCAAAAATCATCGTCCAGCATCCTGGATAGCCCTCAATTACTTATCAAAAAGTATTTTTAGATTTGGATGTTCTGGCTTAAGATCTTGCAAAATAGCTTTGCGCTCTTGCTTAGTAATAGGATTTTTGCGTAAATCAATAAGAGCAAGGCTTGCAGGAATATTTAATGAGCTGAGATTATCAATTTGATTTATGCGCAGATCTAGTTTCTGAAGCCCTGCTGGTAAATTCAAAGTTGCAAGATCTTCATTGCCCATAAGGGTAAAAGATAGATCGAGGCTTTCAAGTGACTCAGGAAAGACTAAGTTGCTGAAGTCTAGTGATTGATAAGGACTTCCAATAGAAAGGTGCTTTAAGCCTGTTGGTAATTCAATTAGAGAATAATCTTGAAACTTATTTGCACCAATATAAAGCTGATCTAAATTGTTATTGAGGCTCGTACCATTAAATCTAGTGAGTTCATTCGAGCCGAAGCTTAAAGAAGTCATTGGATTATAAAAAGGTAAATGATTAATTTCTGTAAATTTATTACCAAATAGATCAAGAATATCTAAATTACTATTTGTAAAATCAATACCAACAAAATTTTCAATGAGGTTACTATCAAAATATAATTTTTGTAAATTTGGAGTAATAACAAAATTGTCAATAGATTCAATTTCATTAAAGAAAAAATATAATTCTTGCAAATTTGAATTTATTGATAGAGATGAGGGGTCTTTGATTTTATTAATGCCAAGATTAAGTAGCCTCAAACTTTCTGGTAGATTCAATTCTATTAAATCTATAATCTGATTTTTACTAAGATTTATTTTCTTTACACCTTCTCTAAAATGCAATTCTGAAACATCACTAATACTTCGATTAGAGAGATTCACTACTTTAGAATTAGCGATAACAGCTAAATTAGAAAATAGAAATAAGCTTATTAGTAAAAAAATTCTTTGCATATTAAAGATTTTAATTCTATTTTTTCTTCTTGCCTCCTGATTTAGAATCATTATTTTTCTTATTACCATTGTCTTTTGTGCTCCCGTTAGTGTTTGTCGTAGGTGTAGTTGCTTTTGTATTAGTTGAATTATTACCCGTACTAGTATTAGCTGGAGTTGTAGTATTAGTAGAGGTTTGAGCTGGTTTCAATCTATCTGGCAAAGTACCATATTTCATATAGTTATTAAATTCCAATCGAGACTGCTCATAAGATTTTTTTAGGTTTTCTCTATTTATTTTTAATTGCTCAAAGGACATTGAATTGCTGCCAGGATCTTTTTGTTTTATCCAATAGTCAACCTTCGCCCTTGCATAATCCATCAAAGCAGTAAACTGTGCGTCATCAAGCTTGCGAGCATTGTCGTCTTTATAAACCACATCTTGGAAACCAAAGATCTGCTTTACTTGAGCTAAGTCTTCGTAACGCAATTCATGACCAAGGTAGACCATTTCATCATCATTAAGCTCTTTGAGAATATGATCTTGCCAAGCTGCGTTGCCAGAATTGATATTGAGTTTGGTGTCGCGCTCAATATCACTCTGGACATTGATCCAGAGCTGGTTTGCTTGGCTTGCAGTTTTAGCAGGAAATAATTGTGCTACTGAAAAGAATTCATATAAATCTGCGCCCATATGTTTAGTACCTGGTTCTGTATAGAATTTATTGAAATCAAAACAAGACCCAGTACGGCATTCAAATTTATTTTTGTCATTGAGTGCATTTGCTCCGAAGTAAGTGATTAATGCTCCTGATTCAGGATCATAAACTCTAAAATCATCAAACTTATTTAAACTCGGTCTACCACCAGTTTCTGGAGCCTTGGTACCAACTATAATAAACCCCTTTGGAATAGTGATGCCATTCACAGCAAAGACAGTATCCGTAGTGGTGTAGCGTTTCTTACCACGAGGTAAGGTATCCATCTTAATTGAATAACCTGAAGAGTTAGCAAGGTTAGTATTTGCATTCTCGTCTACCAAAGTTAGAGTCGCTGAACTAAATGTAGTATTAGCATTGAGAGTACCTTTGACTGTGTTCACGCTACTTGTCTTGGCATCACCAATACCGACATTGATATAGCCATCATCAGCAACATAGAGGACTGAATAGCCACCTTCTTTCGTGTTAATGATGCGAATTGGATTGTCCTTGTTGATTGGCTTTGTGGGATCATAAACAATCGCCCGTTTATCAGCCGGGATCAAACTAAATTCAATTTCCGTAATTTGCGGAGTTGTAACAGGATTAGCGATTGGTGTAATTGGGGGTATAACTGCCGGCTGGCTAGTTATTACTGGCGTGCTTGGAATCACAGGAGGATTATTTAGCGGTGGAACAGCAGGCGGCGTAACAGGCACAGGGATAACAGTATTAATCGCAGTGGATTCTATTCTGATTTGCGCAGTAGAAATTAATTTAGTTTCACGAATTCTAGTTCTGTCAGTTGCAAGATCAGAATCATAGTTGATATTTAGTTTCACGCCAGTTGGTAGAGTAGCTAGATCAAGTCCATCACTTGCAATCTCAGTCGCGAAATAGCTTTGATTCGCTTTGACAATTTCGGTAGCGCCTGTACCAACTAACGTTTGTAAAAGATTTTCTGTGACTCGTAATTTACCAGAATCATTTAGAGTAGTGATTCTTTCTGCGTCGATATCTGCAGAAACTTTATCCTCACTTATTAGGGTTGAAGTATATTTTCTATCCTCCGCTAGAATGCTGGCTGGAACATAGTTTGAGTGAATCAAACTGTAAGTATAGTCTTGGTATTTTTGTTTATCATTTAAGCCACTTGCGTTATTAAAATTCAATCCTTGATTAATAGTGTTTGGTAGAGTCGCCGTGAGCTTAGCTGAAAACTGCTCTATAAGTGCGTTTCGTGCCTCGACTTGAGAATCAAGAGTAGTGCCGTTGCTTTGGAAGGCTTCGATACTAAGTTTGTAAGATTCTTGCAAAGCGCTAAGAAATTCGCTCGACTGTTGACTCACACGATTGGCCGAAGCTAGGCTGGCTAAATCCCAATTCCTAAAAGGATTAACGCGTTCATGAAATTTTTGAAAACTAATAAAAGTGCTGTAAAGAAAAAGCGAAAAAATTATGCCAATAGCTATAACTAGAAAATTAAACTGAACCATATTTCCCCCCTTGGTTTCATCTAAATTGGAAAATTATTCTAGCAAAAAATTATTTCCATTGGGGTCGCACCTCCACTTTCCACCTTAACCAACATAATTTCAATAAAGGAAAGTAGCGGATATTATCTAGGTTAAGGTGGAAAGTGGAGGTATGACTAGGGTGGAGATGGCTTTATCAGCGAATCACATTGTAAAAAATATGTAAAACCAAGTTATAGATTATTCTCTGGAATATTAAATTCACAAAAGGCAATGATAGAAGCTGATAGAATGAAATTACTATGGCAACGCTGCGAAAATTAAGTTTTAGAGATCCAGCTGCATTGGCTATATTCGGCTTGGGTCAAAATCGTAAACAGGTTAGTGACGAACAAACTAATCTTGGCGTAGATCCCTAGCGTTCTTTCAAAATCTGAAAGAACAGCTCAAGCTGAAACAAGAAGAGTTCAGGCTGAAAGCTTTTCAAATCCTGATTCACAGGTTAATGAAAGTCATGGAGGAGTTGGCTTTAAAGAAAGTAGAAATACTCGCCAACTGTTACCCCGACTTCATACTAATAATACTGAGTCTATTGGGTCTGCAAAAATTGCAGCCTGAAGCTTAAATAGCATAAAAATCATTTAAAAGCCTATTCATTCCGGATAGGCTTTTTTTTATACTAAGGAAGTAAACTTCTGCGTAGCTAAGTTACGCAAATTCTCACAAACATAATTCACTTGCTCTTCACTAAGCTCAGGATAAATTGGCAAGCAAAGTATAGACTTCGATGCAAGTAAGGAATTATAGAAATCATCTTCTTTATGACTGAGGTCTTGATAAAGTTTTTGCATATGCAAAGGTAATGGATAATAGATTTCAGAAGCTATGCCATTGGCTTTAAGAGCATCTCTAACTAAATCACGCAATCTAGCATGCTCATCCAAATCCCTACTAGAAGCCAATTCTATACGAATAGTATATTGATGGAAAATGTGTGTGCCATTAGTAATTGCTGGCGGAATAATTTTAAACTCAGCATTAGAAGCATTTTTAAGAGCCTCTGTATATTTAGCAGCGATCTTCGCGCGCGCTTCGTTCCACTCTTGGATGTAATTAAGTTTGATTCTAAGAATTGCTGCTTGAAGTTCATCTAATCTGCTATTCACACCAAACTCATCGTGATAGTAACGCTTAGAAGAACCGTGAGCTCTAATACGTCTTAGTCTGTCAGCAAGCTCTTGTGAATTAGTAGTGAGCATACCACCATCACCAGCACAAGAAAGATTCTTAGTAGGATAGAAACTATAAGTTCCGATGTCGGCTATAGTCCCTGCAAACCTAGAACCTAACTGGGTTCCAAATGCTTGCGCAGTATCTTCAATCACACGCAAATTATGCTTCTGAGCCAGAGCCATAATTGCATCCATATCACATGCTTGACCGTAAAGATGTACTACGATGATTGCTTTGGTTTTGTTAGTAATTTTTTTCTCAATATCGAAAGGATCGATATTGTAAGTATTAAGATCTATATCCACAAATACTGGAGTGGCACCAGTTTGAGTAATTGCTTCTGCCGTAGCGACAAAAGTAAATGCTGTAGTAATAACTTCATCGCCCGGTCCTACATCTAATGCTCTTAAAGCGATATGCAATGCATCAGAACCATTAGCGCAACCAATCGCGTGCTTAGCTCCAAGAAATTCTGCTGCTTCCTTCTCGAAAGCATTTACATTTGGACCAAGTACATAATGACCAGAGCGCAATACATCCAAAACAACTTTTTCTATTTCGTTTTGGATTTTATCGTACTGAGCTTTTAAATTTAAAATTGGAATTTCCAAGGATAATTAGTTAAGCTTTCTTTGCCTTTCTTTTTGCTACTTTCGCTGCTCTTTTTTTACCGGCTTGTTGCTTATCTGGGTTAATTTTCTTAGACATAATAATTTCCTCTGTTTTTATTCTATCAACTAAAGGTAGGGGTCAATTATTTAAAAAAAATATGGTTATGGCTTTAAACGAATTCTTTAAGGAAGCGATTTACTAGCCAGAAAACCTTTGTACAAGCGAGTTCTCGCACTTGCTCGCGCGTAAGCGGACGATTGCGCCATTCAAGCTTATTACTATAAAGAAAATCTTTCTTACCTGGGATTTGGATAGCTATACCTATATAGATAGTACCGATGGGCTTACCGTCAGTGGCACCATCAGGGCCCGCAATACCTGTAATAGAGACATTCACTTCAGAACCACTGATCTTCGCCAGACCCTGAACCATCGCTTCAGCACACTCAACAGAAACCGCTCCATGCTCATTAATGATCTCTTCTTTAACACCTAAGAGTTTTATTTTTGATTCATTAGAATAAGTAACCAAATTAAATTTGATAAAATTCGATGCACCAGGAATATCAGTCATCAGCTTACTTGCAAGCCCTCCGGTACAAGATTCAGCAAAGGCAATTGAAAGCTTGTGTTTGAGCAGATTAGCCGCAAGGACACTCTGCACTGAATCATCATCGAAACCATAAATATTTTCAGCAAATAGTTTATAGAGATCAGTTACAGTTTCATGAATTAATTTATCTGCTTCATCGTGAGTTTTAGCACTTGCTGTAACTCGCAGGTAAGTCTCTCCCAGAGTGGCATAGGGAGCAAGAGAAGGATTAGCATTCATAAAGGGATTAGCTTTACCTTGCTTATCGTAATGATCAAGAATCATCTGTGCCATTTTAGATTCAGTGATATTAAAAAGTTTTACACGTCTAGATTTGATTATGCCATCCAAACCACGCTTAGATAATTCTGCTTGCAAACAAGGAATTTGCGCTTCGAGCATCGCTTCCATTTCTGAAGGCACACCTGGAAAGCTCATAAGAATTGAGTTACCACTAGTCACTTGCATACCAATTGCAGTACCAATAGGATTAGGAATCACAGTAGCACCATCGATCACTCTTGCTTGGCGATAATTGATTTGTGGAATTTCTGCAGTGCCAATACGATGAAATTTTTCTTCAAGAATTTTAAGCTCACTTGGATCTTCAGTTAAAGCTTTACCAAGTGCCTTAGCAATTACATCATGGCTAATATCATCATCAGTAGGACCTAGTCCACCAGTGCAAATCACTAAATCCGATCTTTTGAAAGCTTGGTTCAGACATTCTATGATGCGAGTTTCATTATCACCAACACTAGTGTGATAGAAGACACTGATACCAATTGCACTAAGACGCTCAGATATATAAGTAGCATTGGTGTTTACTGTGTGACCGATGATGAGTTCAGTACCGATGCTAATTACTTCTGCTTTCATAGAATATACTTATCTATTTTGACTTATTTGAATAATGTTGGGAGAGGGAGATATTGAAAACCTGTCGGTTTCCAAATAGAAAGAACTGAACCCTCTTGGTTGAGTCTCTCCTGGCTTCTTGTATCATTGCCATACCTACTAAAATAAAAGGTCTCCTTAAAGGAGACCTTTTATTTTAATGGCGGAGAGGGAGGGATTCGAACCCTCGATACAGTCTTAACAACCATATAACTTCTTAGCAGGAAGCCGCTTTCAGCCGCTCAGCCACCTCTCCATAGAAGAACCTTTTAGATCATAGCAAAAACTCGAAAAAGCTTGATTTATCAAGGCTTAAACTTATGAAAAACTTATAATCAGAGCGTGATACTGATTACTTATAAACACCTTTCCCGCCAGAATGTCCACCAATATCTAACAAAAGTAAAATCAACTTATCATCAATATCTTTCCAAATGATTCTAATATCACCAGTAACAGAGGAGCTAAACACATCACCATATTCAGAACCAATTATTTTATGGCTTCTCAAATTTTTATGCTTAGGATCTTTAGCTAACTGTTTTAAGGTGTAAGATATTTGATCTTTTAAAATTTTATTCTTAGCAACAAGCTTTTTATATTTTCTACGAAAATGACTTGTAACTTCTAATTCATACATTTCTTTAGTCTTCTAAGAGTTGCTCATGGATTGGCTTAGATAAATTTATTTTTTTTGTCTTACCTTTATTATACTCTTCTAGTCCTAAAGCAATAATTTTTTCTAATTGCTTGGTGGCAATTTCATCTTTAGCTTTAGTCTCTGTAAATGATAATGATAAATTTCCATTTGCAAAATTAGTTATTAGGAGACGGACAACTTCATTAACCGAACTAAAGCCAACTTGTTTAGCTTTTTTTTTCAGCTTAGTATTTAAGTCCTCAGATATCGGAACCTGCAATTTGAGTTGATAAGACATACTACTTATATACCATAATTATACCCTTTTAATACCATAATTATATTATTAAGGAGTTAAAGGCTTAGTTCTGGTAAATTATTGACTAAAATATTCGGAAAAATATTTTCTACAAACCCTTGACAAATATTTTCCTTGCCTGCTACTATACATAACCACTTAACTATTTAAGTTTTCAATCGTGGGGGGACGGTGAAAAAACAAAAAGCAAGAGCAGAAGACGTTAAATTTATTTGGGCACAGTTCTTCTGCTTTGTGCTTTTTATATGCCAAAGCCATTGTTTATCAGCATTTGCAATTACTAAAATCAACGAAGCTTATTTTTCTGAAAACAATACTTTAATTCTTAACACTAAAGAAAAAGCTCCTCTGAAAATTTCAGAGATTCAGCAAGTTAATCAAAAGAACTTCAAGGTTTATATTTCCGATAGTGAACTTACAAGACATCTTGATAAAAAAATGGCGAGTGATGCATTAACAGTAAGTTTCAAAGAATTAAAAAATAAAACTGTTGAACTTAATCTTGAATATGCTCAAGCACCAGAGAAGCAAATTCAATCCAGAACTATTCTTGATGGACTTGCTTATGAAATATTTACTGGAAGTAAAATGCTTAAAATTGCAAGTTCTGATGTAAATAGCGCTGCAAATGACGTAGTCGCATTAGAAAATGAAAGTAATGCTATAGAAAACTTCACTGGAATAGAAGTTCAAGGCACTAAATTAGCAGAAGCGACGCCAGAAAAAGAATTAGAGCATCAGCTACAAATCAGTAAAAGCGACAAAAACTTTCTTAGTATCGCAAACAGCAAGCCAAGTGTCACAGAAAATTTTCTCAATGAATTAGATTCTGAAGTTACTAGTTCTATCATGGCAAATCCAAATTTTATTAAAGAGACTCACGAGAAAATTGACTCAGCAGCTCTGGTTAATTTAGCTAATTTACTAAAGGAACAAGGTTTAGTTGATGAAGCGTATAAGGCTTACCAAGAGGCTTTGAGCCTAGATGCTAAAAACAATCAAGCATATCTAGGTATCGCTAGTATCACAAGTGACAATCAAGAAAAACTTACAAGCTATCTTGCAACAATCAATAGTAAGGCATTAATTGAGATTGGCAAAACTTGGTTTAAGTCTGGAGAAAATAATTCAAGCACCAAACAATTGATGCAAGCTTTCATACCATTTCAGTTTGCAATTCTTAAAGAGCCAAAGAATCCTGAAATGAGATTTGCTTATGCAAATATTCTTAAAGAGGCAGGGTTTAATTTTTATCCAGAAGCTAGTAAAAGATATTTAGAAGCAGCAGCACTTGCTAAAGAGTTATATCAAAAAGGAGATCTCAAGGTCGAAGGTCTTATGCGTGAGTCGGCAGAAAACCTAATTAAAGTTGTTTGTCATTTAGGTAAACAAGAAGATGCAATTAAATATTGCAATTCATACCTAAACTTAGGCTTTGATAGATTCCTGGATGGTAGACCGGTATTAGGTTTAGTGAAAGAAATTAGATTTAACAAGAATCCATTTCTAAAAGGATAAGAATGAAGAAACTGAGCCAATTTTTTATAACTAGTGCTTTATTAATACTCGCCAACCCAGCCTTGAGTTCCTTAGCTGAGATATCAAGCTACCAGCAATATATAAATAAAATTACCGGAGAGGGCACAAGCTCAGCAAAAAATATTTGGGAGATTTCATATTCAAGCGCAATAGAAGACTGGCTTAGTGAAAATGAAAAAATTCTGGACAAAGGAATTTCTACAAAATATAAATCAAGATTAGTACTCACAATTAGTCAAAGTGGCAACATTACAGGGATTGATGTACTTGACCTGAAAGAAAAAGATTTCAATAAATTTAAAAATTTAATTGCTCAGCTTAGTAATATTCAATTTACGCATGTACCAGAAGTTGCAACTAATGAAGATCTCAAACTCATTCTAGATACAGATTTACTGTTTTTTGAAAGACAATCAATGAATTATCTAAGTGATGAGGATCAATTTAAAATCAGACCTATCGAATCAAACAATATAAATGAACTGATTAGTAAAATTCAAACAACAGAAAATTTAAAAGTCCAACTTATAAGTCCAGAATTTCTGGATTATCCCAGAATCGGCGAAGAATTGAGCTTTAAATTAGAAGACAGGGTATTTATGAAAGCCCATATTAGTAATATTTTCAGTAATAAATTACTATTAGAAGTGCATCAGCTAAAATATAAGCAAGTGAGCATTCATACTAAATTGAATTTTATTGCCAAAAACACAAATAGCAAAAATTTTACAAGGGAACTACTTAATTCTGCTTTGAACACAGCGCTTCAAGGTGGAATCTTTAATGGAATTTCAAGTTATGGAATAGTTCCAGGAACGCTGGCTATTGCTGGAGCTACAGGCAAAGCTTTGCAACTTAACGATACTACTGCTTCATTTAATTGGAGCAAGGGTGACACAATTGTATTAGAAAAACAGGGGGAAATAAGAATATGAAAGAAGTACTAATATACGGTGCATTAGTAGCAGCAATAATTGGAGCATCTGTGCCAATTATTCAAGCCTTAAGCTCGAATATAACCACAGCTGGTACTAGCATTAATAGCCAAGTACAAACTCAGCTAAATACTATTGTTGGTTCAACCGCTAATTAATTTATAGCTAATTATCATGGGAAATATCAAATCAAGACTGGGAGATAGTCTAATAGACCGTCTCTTTTGGGATCTGTCGTTCAAAAATCGAAAATTTTTACTACCAATTCTAATTGGCTTAATCTTAGTCATTGGCATTGTCTTAGTACAGAAATTCCTAGCTTTGGAAACTGAGTTAAAGAAGCTTAGCGATTTCCAAGTCGTTTATGTAGTAGCAGTAAATCGCAATTTAAATGTTGGCGATTTAATTCGTAAAGAAGATCTTAGTCCAATGATTTTCAGTAAAAAAGAATTCACCAAGGTTCTGTTCCATGATACAAAAGACAACCTGGATAAACCTGCACTCATTAGTTGCAGCATAGATGAAAAAACGAAAGCCATAAAATATCCTGAAAATCTTATTGGCAGAGTAGTTAAATTTCCAATTTTGGCAAATTCAGCAATTAGAAAAGAATTTCTCGCTCCCGAGAATGCTCTACCAGGTTTAGAAAATTTACTCTCGGAGAACCAGTCACTAATTGATATAGAAGTACCACAAAGCGGCTTTAATATTTTTCTACGCCCAGGGAATAAAGTAGATTTAGTTGAAACTACCACGGGTAATTCCAGAATACTTGCATCTAATGTTGAAGTAATTTTAGTCGACTCTAAAGCTTTAGGACAAGGGGACTTTATTGTAGAAAATAATCCAGGGTTAAAAAGAAATATAACAGTAGTAGTTCCGAAAGAGCATCTTAGTGATCTAGCTAAAGCCAAGAAATCACAAAATTTATTTTTAACCTTAAGTAAAACAAGCCCTAAGAGAGAGATTGAAGCGAAAACTACTGTACATAGAATACAGCCAAAACCAAAACCATTTCAAGCACTAACCATGATCTTAGGTTCAGATAAAAAGGTGATTAAACAATGACAGATATTTTATTTATTTCTGAAACAGATTTAATACCGGAATTAGTCTTAGCTAAGCAGGAAATCAGCTCGCAACAGCTGAGAATGACTAATCCAATTAACTTTGCTAAAGCTATCCAAAGCCTGAAATCTAATTTCTTTGAAGTTATTCTGATCAATGGCTATAACAAAAAACTCGATACCTATGAGCTTTGCCGAGAAATTAAAAACATCTTCCGCAATACAGTAAGAATTTTTGTT
>CAYQSL010000022.1:0-4059 GCA_964420165.1 uncultured Gammaproteobacteria bacterium
AGAGAAATCACACACTTGATTTCACAGATAGATGGTGTAAATGTCACCATTCCTTCCAAAGAAAAAATTGTAAAATACCTAAATAAAAGAGATCCGCTCGTTGATAGAATTGCCGCTGCAAATACTCTTGTCATTAGAGAAGGACAGATACACGGTTACAATACTGACTACTATGGTTTTAAAGAATCATTGAAGAACTATGATCTTAGTGGTGCATGCGTAGGCATCTTGGGAGCCGGTGGTGCATCGAAAGCAATTATTACAGCGCTTGATGATCTGGGAGTTGCTGATATAAATATCTATGCGCGCAATCCAGGTAAAGTTGAAGATCATTTACCTAAAGTTCATAGAGCGAAATTAAACTTAGAACTCTATACACCTGAACTTGATATATCAAGTTCAAAGCTAATCATTAACTGCACTCCAATTGGTCAAGGAAGGCTCGCTGGTTCTATTCCACTTGAATTAAATCAACTAGATCAATTGAAAAGCAAAACTATAATTTACGATTTGGTTTACAACGAAACTCAATTACTGAAAGAAGCTAAGAGCCGTGGACTAATTGCTATCGATGGTTCAGAGATGCTTATTCTTCAAGGTGTTCAATCTCTCAGCATATGGACGGGCTGTGAGATCAACAAGAATCTTATTGATGCCATGAGTTCTGCGTTCTTTGTGAATTCATAAAGTTAGATTAGATTAATTCAATCTACGAAGAGCAGTATCAGCAGATCCTAGAATTGGTTCAGTATACTGACATGAATAGTATTCATCAACTTCAACAACACCATCACCTGAATCATCAAAACAATTAACACCTAAAATCTCATAAATAGTTATGCCAGGACCACTATAATTCTGTTTAGGATTGAGGTTGAAAGCATATAACTGTCCGCCATTTAAAAATACTCTATTGAAAATTAATTTGTTTTTTACAACGATACCAACTGTATGTTCAAGCACATTACCATCAGAGTTAGTTAGAACTACTTCAACAGCTCCATCACCATCTTTAATTTCTGCGCTAACAATATCAAGATATAGAGTAGAAGGATCGCTATCATCCGTTAGGCTATAAGTGCCGATGATATCGACAGAATTCGTTTTACCGCCACCACCTTTACGTTTTTTTGTTTTTGCTACAAGTGACTGTAGTTTAGTTTTTACAGCTCTGAGTTCTTGACTATCAATATTTTGATTAGTCAACTTTAAATCTGTGTTTTTAAAATATTTTTTGCTGCTTTCTGAAGCAGAAACAACATTAATGCTCAATAGAAATAGTGCTAAGACAATGGTAATTAATTTCATATATTTTCCTAATTCGCAATTTGCGACTTGTTATTCATAGCATTATCTTGAACTCGTGTCAAGACTTAATGCAGAGAATTTACTAGAATCCATTACTAGATTGCTACCCCACCCAGTATGGCGAAAATCAGAAATGCGGCTCCTACATAAACAGTGGCAACTGCTGCAGCTCCTACAACTACTACGGTCGCTACATCACGTACTATGTGAGAGCCTTGATTCTTTGTTTTTGGCGTATTTGTAATAGGCTGAATCTTCATAGCAACATTTTCTGATTTTACTAGAGTAGGATTTGTTTCCTCTGAAGTCTTTTCAGGTTCCATTAAACTTTGATTACTCGTTTGCATTAGAGGATTTACGTCCTCAGCTAGAACAGGCATCTTGAAAATACTAGTGCTAATTAATGTTGTAACTAATATAAGTTTTGATATTTTATTTTTCATAATTTTAATCCTTCAGTTTTAGCTATTTACAACTCCCAGTAAAGTTGCAAACATTACTTTGCCTGATGACAAAGTTGCTTCTTTACCTTTACTACGAAACACGGCAATGGTACTTAAAATGGCACCTACCGCAAAAAATATGCCAGTTGCAGATCCAACATTATTTGCAACATCAAATGAACTAGCTCCTGCCATTAGACCGCCTGCTACCGGCATCAATCTACCATCTCCTTTAGCATTGGCATTCAGCTGTATTTGATGAGATCTACCATTGATATCAATTAAGACTCCTCTGCTGATACTTAATTTAGCTCCACGTCCTAAAGATTTAGATGGTTCTAAGTTATCGATATATGCATAACCTGCACCACCTTGAGCAAAAACTTTTTGCTCACCGTTATAAATATCCTGAACAATTTGTAATGGAATTGCATTACCAGGTTCTATATCCTTAGTACTTACATCTGCAAGAAAACGTACAGGTATGGGCTCAGGACTATTAATTAGTTCTGCACTAACTGGTAGCGCAAATAATATCGATCTAAGAATAATTGCTATTACTATTCCTAATTTGCTTACTTTATTTATCATTTGAGTTCTCCTTGGGGTTTTGTGCTTAGCTTTACTATACACTGTATAATATATAGCAAATACTATACAGTGTATGATAAGATCTCGTTAAAATAATTGATTAAATTTGTTTAATACAATGAAATTGCTAGGTTTTATAAGGCTTTTTTTAATCCTATAAGAAAGATTTCAACGAAATAATCAACCAGTTTTTTAGTAGATTTAGCTTTTACCGTATCCAATTTGCCAGTTAATGCAAGTATGGCAATGCCATGAAGAGATGACCAAAGTACTTGAGCAGAGATTTTTGCTTGTGTAGGGCTCGAACAAAAATGAGAAATTCTTGATTCAACTAAAGCAAAATTCTTTTTTACATGCTTGTCGTACCATTCTGGTAAATCTTCTCCATCTTCACGAGGATAATTAAACTCATAGAGAGCTTTCCAACGATTATTATTCTTCAATCCATAATCAACGTAAGCATGAGCGATAGCATAGATAGCTTTCTCATGTGATTTGTTTTTAGAACTTGCTTTATCTAAGCTCTTATAAAGCTGATTTAAAGTCTCAGCATTTATTTTCAAAATTAAATCTGCAAAATTTTCATAATGACTATGAACTGTACCATGTGTATAGCCGATCTTTACTGCGATTCGGCGAGTACTAGCAGCCTCTAAGCCTTCAGCTTCTATAAGCTCTGTTGCAGCAGCAATAATTAACTCTTCTAATTCTTCTTTACTATGCAACCCACGTCTTGGCATAGTTTAATTATACTGCGTATATTAGTCTTTGATATCTTCAGAAACAATATCGTATCTTGATCTTAAATTCCACTGAAAGGAGTTATTATAATTCAACCAACTAAAAACACTTTTGATAGGTTTTCTATTCATACTGTATAACTCATATTGATCACAAGCATAGCTACATTCATTACACTTATATTTAGTTACTAATAGCCTGCAAGTATTTTTGAAATCAACTATATAACTATTACTAAATAATGTTGGGAAATATCCATAGATGTCGAAATCCATTTGATTAGACGCTTCAAGCTCTTCTAATTTCATTTTAATCTCACCTGAATTATCCTTGTGAAAGTATTTTTCAAGAATAATTTCAGACATCTCTCCATGGTTATTTTTGCAATATTTATTGAATTTAAAATTCAATACCGCAATCATACTTAGGAGAGTGTTGAAAAAATATTTCAACACTTCATCAGAGTATAAGTAAAAGCCACTGTTAGTTCTAGCATGCCAACCTTTAATACTCCTCACATAATGTCTTGAATAATACAGCACTTCATGTCTTTGAAGATACGAATATAGTTCTTGATAAAAACTAACTAAGTCTTGAGGACCAAGCAAAATAAAATAATGAAGTTGCCAAGCTAGAACAGTAAGTAACAAAAGTAAAAAAATCAATTTAAATTTACTACGACAGTATTTAGTAATATTTGGCAATTGAAAATATACAAAAACAGCACTGATTATTGTAGGAAATATTCCAGCAAATCCTGTCATATCAAGAACCGAATGCTGTCCATCAAACTTAAATTGCTGAAGAATAAGAATTGAAAAAAAAGTAATAACAAAGTAACTTACACTAAAAATCAACATCATAATTTTGACCGCTTCTCTATCAACTTCTGAATCACTCTAACACGCAGAGCATCTTCTGGATGAGATGATTCATATTTATGTTCTTTCATAAACTCTTCTCTGCTTTGCTTAAT
>CAYQSL010000022.1:4069-14843 GCA_964420165.1 uncultured Gammaproteobacteria bacterium
AGTATCAATTTCCTCAACTTCTCTAAAAAATTCAACGACATCATCCTTATTAAGAGGTGAGTAAGTATTCATTAAGTAGGCTACAGCAAGTCCATCTGCCTCAAATTCTTTTTTATCAGTAACCTGATGAATATGCAAAGAACTTCTTCTTTTCCTTTTACCACTACCAAAAACGAAGTTACTAAAATTATAAACATGTTTAAGTTCAGCATGAGCCACTTCATGTGCAAGCATGAAAGCTAATCCTTGTTTGCTTTCCACGCATTGCAAATATAAATCTGAAAAGTATATTCTTCTACCAAGATGAAGTCCAGCAGTCAGATGATAGCCATCTATACCTTCAACAATATAAAGTGTGTATTTAGTAGGATCAATATTGTTTGCAATTAGAATCTCGGACAAAATATTGCGCAAGAGTAGATGTTTAGGATTCTTATAATTGATTTTATTATAGGATCTCTTTGCAAGATCTTCATCAAGAAAATGCATAAAAAAACTATAGCCATAGCTTAATCCCAGCACCAAGCTAACGCAAATCAAAAAGATCTTCAGATGATTACTTGCTTTCATTTAAATCTATTTTCATATCTCTTTCTAAAGCATCACGAAGATCTTGAGGAAGTTCATCATAACTAGCATCCTTACCATTCTTTTTATAAAGTGGATTTAAAGCTCTATAGACTATGCCTTTCTGCGTATTCATAGCTTGATACATGATAGTTGCAGCATATTTCTTGAAATAATTATCCTGATAATTTTTACTCTTACCTGTCATTCCTGGCATTACCATAACCATGATTATAAGTAAGAAAATAATAGCTAGAGAAATCAATATGGATTTTCCAATCTTAGTAGTTTTCGCGAATGAATCTCTAGCTCTGATATCAAAATAAATTATATCGAGTATGCTTACAAGTGTTTCAGAGAGTGGAACCAAAAGCAAAGCAATAATATGCTCAAGTTTCAAACCCTCTACATAGGAAGCAATTATAAGATACTTGTTCTCAAAATCAAAATGACCTGTAAAAGTATTAAATATATTGAGGATAATTAGAGAATAGAAAAACATCAGAAAGACTGTTCTCAAGGGGATTTGATAGACATACTCTAGAAGAGATTTCTCATTATCAAATTTTTTGTAATATGTAGCATAAGGTAAATAAACTAATTTAGTTATTTTATACAAACTAGAAACAAAGAGATATAAGCCTGCGATTATAGCTACAAAAAGAAAAATATTGTAGTTTATAAAAAGGAAAATCAAAGGTGATAAAAGTACAATAAAAGCATCCCAGGATAAAACTTCTTTTGTAATAATAAATATATTTTCTAAATAGCTTCCTATAATTGAGGGAATCTCATTATTTTTCAAAGCATATTTTTGATATATATTGGCTTCAACAACTCCTTTACTAATCCATGGAGCAAAAGCAAAAAGCAAACCAAAAGGTATCGCTAAGAAAATTGCCACTGGTTTTAAATCAAGAAAAGTAAGATGAAAAATTTTACTAAAGAAACCAAGTATAGAAATCCAAATAAGTAATATGATGAAAGAAATACAAGCGCCAAATAGAGTCACAAAAATAGAAACTAAATGAAGTAAAACTTTATAACCGTAAATTTCTAATAATGACTTAGGATACTTTGAAATAAACTGCCAACAAATTCTCAGTAAATTTAAAAAACTGTAATCACTATAATCAATTTTCTTCATAGCAGTCCCTGTTATCTTACATACCATTTATTGCGGGTTTACTATCCAGCGCGGACGTTATTATCTGATGCAATTCGGGAATAGCTTAGTTAATGGGCAATTATTTAAAAGGTTTTCTAGCTATTAGTCTTATATCATTTGGATTAAATTCAAATGCCGCAAATCCTAATATCACTTTGAAATTAGATTTTAACAAGTCATTTATATTAAATTCCGTTCCAAACAATCCTAGTTATCAATTTGATAGAACTAAAACTTATAACTTTATAGCTCAAAATGAAATTAAACTTTACGAAGGTAAGCAGAATTTCCCAGATGATGCTGGTATTAAACTTTCTGGAAACGAGTTAACTAGTTTAGGATTATCAATTCGTCTACCTTTAGACAAAGGAATTGTTCGACCATATAGACCAAAATCAATTAATGCAAACAATAAAAATAGGATTCCAAGAAGCATTGCCTTTATTTTCACTGGAAATAATTCAAATACAAATATCATAAGACCTTTAATATCTAGCTTAACTGTTAGAAAGAAAGGCGATACTTATGTTTATGAAGGTTCTATTGATAAAGGTGAAACTGTTGCACCAGGAAGGTTTGAACTAACAATACCAGCAACTTTATTTGATCAATTTACTCAACAAGCTGCAAAATGTACAACTAACATTTGTAATTATCAACAGTAATTATTGAATAACATCATTAATTTTAGGACTTAGTCTGAATTCACTAAAGTACAGAATAAGTGAGTAAAGCTATAACTTTTTGATCTAATACATCACGTCCTTTAAGAAGAGCTCTATGCTGTTTTGAAATAAGGTAAAGATCAAAAACCAAGATGGCTAAGGGTATTAAAGAAAGAATTTTAAAACTAAAAAATAAAATAAAAAAAGCAATTAATAGATAAATTTGCAAAAGAAATACATTCGTATTTCTTTCGACTAAACCTTGAATCAGCCTACCTTTAAGATATAGATCCTGTATTGAATCATTTACGAAAAGAAGCTTTTTCCGAGAGAGCTCTAACAAAATTTTGCTTTGTTCAGTTTCACTAATTTTAACTTCATATACAAAAGCCTTAGCATCAAGCATCAAAGATTCTGAACCTAAATTCTCATCAACTTTAAGTTGAAATTTAATCACATTATTTTCAATCTGATCTTTTACTGAAAATTTCTTTTTTATCAATTCAATAAAGGAATCCTTATTAAGATCAAGTTGGAAATTTTTCACCTTGTACTTTCTATTAAATAAATTAAAAGAGAATACTAAAAATCTCGGTAATAGAAATATCAAAGTAAACAATAAAGGTGTTAAAACCGAAATCGGATGACTAAGAATAAAAGTTATAATCATAAATTAAGCTACTAAAACCTTAGTCACAGCCTTATCATGCTTTTCTTTAGGCAGCTTCTCTAAAAGTAAATCAGCATGAATGACTCCGAAACTTTTACAAGTTTTAGAAACCTTAGTTAGAAGCCTATCGTAGTAACCAGCACCTTGTCCAAGTCTATAACCACGCTCGTCATAAGCTAAAGCCGGCATGATGATTAAATCTAACTCATCAGCTTTAAAAAATTTAGAACTAGAACCTGGTACTTTTAAACCATATCTACCTGTTTTTAATTTATCTAAGTTCTCTACTTTAAACAAAAGCATAATACCTTTGCCTATTGGTCTTGGTAGAATCCAATTTTTATCAGGATACGCCAAGATCAAAGAACTTAAATCAAACTCATAATCAAAGGGGTAGTAAGTGAGAATATTTTTTGCTTTTATAAACTCTGGAGAGTTTTGAATTTTTTCTATTAGATCTATTTGTCTGCGATGAAAATCTTCTTTATCCGCTAAGATTTTTTTGAGCTTAGACTTTACATCTGCTCTTAATTCATCTTTGGTAGTACCTATAACACTCACTTAATAGTGATTTTAACATAGAGGGTGGTTGTTTCGTCATCCGTCATTCTCAACCCAACGGGTTGGGAATCCAGAACCACTATAGTTTTCTGGTTGATGGATCCCCGAATCACTTTATGATTCGAGGATGACGGCATTTAACTACGCTCGCAATGACGCACTTAATCTCTCAAGAGCCTTCTCACGACCCAGAAGTTTCACTACCTCTCCCAAATCAGGTCCATGAGAGCGACTGCTAAGAGCAATTCTAATCGGCCAGAAAAGATTTTTGCCTTTAAGACCTAAAGTCTCACCAATTTTATTGATAGCATTTTTGATTTCAACTGCATCAAGAGTACTAAGCCCTGAAATATATTTATGCAATTCTTGAATAGCAGGCTTACCAGCTTCAACAAAACTTTTTAAATCATCTGGCACAGAAACATCGTCAAAGAAGTAATTTATATTCTCATTAATCTCAGAGAAATTATTCAAATTACCACGAATACCATTGATTAAAAGTCTTTGACTTTCATCATCTAAGATTGATAAATCATATTTCAAGAATGGCTTTAGATGCTCTAAAAGCTCTTCATGACTGAATTTAGCCGTATATTCGCGGTTATACCAGTTGAGTTTATTAATATCGTAGATCGCAGAACTCTTGCTTAAACGGCTAGTATCAAAATCTTTAGTCGCTTCTTCAATCGAATAAAGTTCTTTGCCATCTTCAGAAACGCGCGTGTAGCTCATTGCGATAAGATAGTTAACCAAAGCTTCTGGTAAATAACCTTTGCGCTTATACATCTCTACACCAGCAATATCTCCATGTTTGCGTTTAGAAAGTTTTTCTTTGTTTGGAGTAAAGATTAAAGGCAAATGTCCAAATATTGGTACTGGAAAAGCTAATGCTTCATAGATAGCAATTTGCTTAGCAGTATTTGTTAGGTGATCTTCACCACGAAATACATGGGTTATATCCATCTCATGATCATCAATCACAACCGCAAAGTTATATAAAACTTGTCCATTGAATTTTTGGATAACTGGGTCACCACCAAGGTCTTTAGAATTGATCGACATTTCACCACGCACAACATCATTCCATTTAAGATCGTGATCAGCACCTAGATTCAGCCTTACAACGTACTTCTTGCCTTCAGCTTCAAACTGAGCTTGATCCTCATAGCTAACTTTACGTCCGCGATTGTCATAGCCCATAGCCTTGTGGTTTTTTTCTTGGAATTCACGTAAAGCTTTTAGCTCTTCTTCTGTTGCAAAACATTTGTAGGCTTTTTTCTCAGCAAGCAATCTAGTGACGTAATCCGTATGAATTGCATTCTGGGTAGACTGTCTAACAAACCCCAATGGATCACACTCGATCTCGTTTGGCTTATCCCATTTGATTCCTAACCAATTAAAACCATCAATAATTTCTTGAGTAAATTCTTCCTTACTTCTTTCTCTATCAGTATCTTCTAATCTGAAATAAAAATCGCCACCCTCATGATTCGCTAGCAAAACATTATAAAGAGCTGTTCTTACAGTTCCCAAATGTAAATTACCAGTAGGACTAGGAGCTATCCTGGCTTTGATTTTTTGATTAAGATTAGACATGGTTTGGGATTGCTTTTACTTTATAAGTTTTAGGTTCTTTTGAAAGTATAGTCGATCTTTGTAAGGCATTGATGGTGCGAGGAATATCGGCTCTAAAATGTGCTCCACGGCTTTCTTTTCTAGCTAAAGCAGATTTAGCGAGCAAAAGTGCTGTAGTTTTTTCTTTATGCTCAGCTTCAATTGTCTCTAAAGCTTTGATCGTAGCTTGGATAGGTTTTTGTTTTCGTTCAACAGAAAGGGTCTCACTCATTAAATTACGAATCTCTTTGAGTAATTCCTTGTGTTTAACTTTCTCTTCAAAGCTAATTACTGGACTATATTCAGAGCAATATTCAATATTAACTAAATCAATTAATTCAGGTTTATCCAAAGCTTCATCTTCTAAAATACTATTAGCAACGAACTCAGGCACCACAATACATTCAAGTAGTGAATTAGAAGCCAATCTATTAGCGCCATGCAAACCATTTGCAGCACACTCGCCAAGAGCATAGAGACCTTTTAAATTAGTCTTACCATTGATGTCAGTTTTAATACCACCAACACTATAATGTGCAGCTGGTCTTACTGGGAGTAAATCAACGGCAATGTCATAGCCTTGCGCCAAACAGTATTTGTAGATATTAGGAAATTCAGTTTGCAACATTTCTTTATTAAGTTTAGTTGCATCGATATAAACAAATTCTGAATCAGTAATTTTCATTTCTGAATAAATCGCACGGCTAACAATATCTCTCGTAGCCAGCTCAGCATCAGGGTGGTACTTATTAGCAAATAATTCTTTCTTAGAATTACGTAACTGCGCGCCTGCACCACGTAAGGCTTCAGAGATAAGGAAATTTTCGCCTTTCACTGATTTAAAAACTGTTGGATGGAATTGCACAAATTCAAGATTTTCAATTTTTGCACCTGCATCATAAGCAAGAGCAATACCATCACCTGTAAGAATATTAGGGCAAGTGAAGTCCTCATAGAGAGCAGCAAGTCCACCAGTAGCCAAGACTACATTAGTTGCAAAAGCATCAAAAACATTTCCAGTGATATCAAATAAACTGACTCCACAAATCCTTCCAGAGTTTTTGTTTTTAATTAAACTAAAAGCTTCAGTACCTTGAGAAATAAATATATTGTGGTTTCTAGAAACCTTATCTAATAAGGGTTTGACAATAGCTCTACCAGTAGCATCACCCACATGCATAACACGCTTATAACTATGAGAACCTTCTAAATTAAAATTCCTGTCAAAGTTCACACCAAGTTTGCGAATCTCTTCTACTCTTGCCCAGCCTGCAGTAAGAATTGCAGTTACTGCTTCTTCATTACAAAGCCCTTTACCTGAGCTGATTGTGTCTTGGATATGACTTTCAACACTATCTTCGGGATTGAGTGGACTCACTACAGCAACTCCACCTTGAGCATAGTTAGATGAACCTTCAGTGATTGCTTCTTTAGAGCAAATAAAAACTTTTTGACCTGCTTGGGCAAGCTTTCTTGCTAGGTTGAGACCGGAAATTCCAGAACCTAGGATTATAGTATCGAAGTTGTTAGTATCTTTATCCACTTTTAGAGTCAGGGACTGTCGTGCTTAACTTGCACTGACAAGGACTAATTATAGACTATTTAATATTTTTGTCGCTTTTCCGTCATTCGTCATCCTCGCAGCTTCGTAGAAGCTGTGGGGATCCAGTTAACTAGAGGACTTCAGCCTTTCTGGGTCCCCAAGCCCTACGGGCTTGAGGATGACGAGAATGACGAGGTTATATCAAACACTGCCTTGGCAGCAGTATCCTGAAACAGTTCTGAGCAAATAAACTGAGACTCAGTTGGATGAATCAAAAATCCAAACTCAACCAAAACAGAAATTCGCTCTGGGTTCTCTCTAAGCACATGCAAATCCTGGCGAATGGCTCCGCGGTTATCCAAACCCGCTAAATTAGAAATTTTCTGTGAGAGCTTCTCTGCAAAATTTTTACTATGCTCATAGTAGTAATGAACTGATATACCTTTGTTTTTCAAAGGATCTTGATCATCAGGGATTGCATTATGATGTACAGAAATAAATAAATCACAGTTATTTCTATCTGCAATTGAAACCCTGTCAGCAAGTGCAAGATCATAATCATCATTTCTAGTTATAACTATTTCAATATTTGAATCAAAAAACTTTTCCTTAATTAGTTTTGCTAATTTTAAATTTAAGTCTTTTTCAGCAATGCCTTTAGGTGAGCTAGTGCCTCTTTGGCTTCCACCATGCCCTGGATCAAGACATACGGTCTTAAAACCTTTACTATAGTCATACTTCAAATCTTGAGCTTCTCGCCAGACAGAAGGACTCACAGAGGCTTTGGGATCAACTGGATTACAGGTAATTTGCCTTTGAAAAGTTTCTCCGTCAATCTCAATTAAGAAACTATTTTCACCTAAATCTAAATCAAAGACTGGACAAAAATTTCCATTATCAAAAATTTGAATATCTTTACCATTGATTTTGCAATAGCCCTTAGCAGAACCAATAAAAAAAATAGTCGCACTGCTGGTTAGATGTTCATCTGGAGGATAAACAAGCATTTAGATTACTTACGGAAAGCACCCCAGCTAGATCCTTCATTTGAAGAATTATCATCCAATCTAAGTTCTATACTACGCTTAGTACCAACTTTAGGATTTGGATTGAAGTTTGCTGTGTTTGTATTTTGATAGTTCTGTTGTGCCGCAGCTTGATTGGTATTAGGGCTTGGCTGCATTTCACTTATAGGTGGTTGTGATAAATGCTCTAAAGGCGAACCATAATCAACTTTTACTGAAGATGGTGCATGTCCATGTCCTGCAGATTTATGAGCATCATCCACTGAAACTTGCTTGATAAGCTGATTTAGAAGAGCATCTTTATATTCAACTTCTCTAGTTCTTAGATCAAGCTTCTCTTTAAGTTCTTCGATCATCTTGTTAGCTTCTCTATTACTACGTTTGTGAGATTCAATTTCAACTTGCTTCTCTTGATCGTATTGTTTAGCTTTGTATTTATGTTCAAGTAATTCCGCTTTAAGATCTGTATATTCCTGAACTGATTTTTCTTTCTCGTCGTTTAATTGTTTTAATCTAGTTTTGAGCTTTTCACGTTCTTCAACAAGTGCAGAAACTTGCTCGTCGTACTGCATTTTATTAGTATCAAGATCTTTTTTAAGTCTTTGTAAATCTGATTCTGAGAGCCTTAGAGCCTCACGTGAAGCATCCATTTCTGATTTAAATTTACGATTCTCATCTCTTAAAGTTTTAACCTCAAGCTTCAAATCTTCATGCACAGTTTCCAAGTGTTCATACTTAACTTTATAAGTTTGGCTTTCATTAGCTTTATTTACATAGCCATCCATTAAGGCACTGAATTCAGCTGAAACACCGCTGCTTTGTTTTTCAACAATTGCAGTTACTTGTTTCTGAATCACGCTTAATTGTTTGCTTAGGTCGCCACCAACGGTTGGCAAATTAGTATCTAAATCTTTAGTTTCGTTCATTGTTGCTTTTTTAGTTTTTTTGGCTTTTTTTTCTAAGCCTTCTATATCTTCTTGAAAATCACTCATTACTGTGGCACTCATGGTTTTATTATCAACTGCTATTCTATCAGCTTTTATAAGAATGTCATGACGAACATTGACTCCCTTTTAAACTAGCTTTACACTTAAACTATGGTTGAGGAATTTAACAAGAATTCTGAGCATGCTTTGGAAGAAACTGATTTGATCGGCTTTGATGGCCTATGGAATGCAGAATACAAAGAAACCAAAGACTTTCTCAAATCAAGAAAAGTACAGAACGTAGGTAGCAACAATATTGAACTTGAACTCTTGTACAAAGAGTTTGAAGAAAAAGATTTTGAAATCCAAAAATTGCAATGGCAACTCAGTGAAAGAGAAAAAGAACTCAACAAGCTTTATGATGAGCTTCACAAACTTCTTGAATTAAATAAAAAACTCAACAAACAACTTTCAGATTTTGAGAGTCTTTCAGACAAGCAGGATTCCCTCTTAAAGCTTTTAGGTGCTGGTCAGAAAAACACAGAGCCGGTTTTACCTAAGTTTGGTTAAGAAATGCCATTGGCTTTCAATATCTTTTAATAATCACTATTCGGTTCCTCATGCGGCTCTATGCTAGTATTTACATTGCTATGAGAGAAGCTATTCATCCTAAAACTAACGTTATTACCGCTACTTGTGTTTGCGGCGGAGAATTTGTTGTACAAACAACTCTTGATAGCTTAAGAGTAGAGATTTGCAGCAGTTGCCACCCATTCTACGCTGGTACTAACAAAGTTATCGATACTGCAGGTAGAATCGACAAGTTCAAGAAAAAATATTCTGGCGCAAGCAAGTAATTTTACTATTTTAAAAAAAACTTATAAATATCTTGACACGGACATTCAATGCGTGTTATTTTTAATTTTCATGAATACTTCTACAATAGCCAGCGGCAAAAACAATGATATTGATCACGCATTTTTCAAATTAAGAGGTAATGTAACATCATCAGAGTTTCTCACAGATGAGGGTAATCTATTATTTGCTTTTGGTTCAGGAAAAACTAAAGGTAAGGAAACTGGAATTTTAGATCGTAGTAGAACATATAAGGGTGACATAACACCAGAAACTTTGGCTAAATCTTTGGAAAGTCCGAATGTTGTAGAACATTTAAACGATAGATTAGAAGTTACAGAAAATAATCCTCTAGCTAGTCAATTAGCTGATTTAACAGTACTTACTCATTATGTAAGAGAAGCTATTTCCCCTGTACTTGAAAGTTTACAAAAACTACTTAAACAAAGAGATTTAAGCCAAGTCCTTAGAGATAAAGCTGAATATGTTCTAAAAAATCTACAAATTAGAACCCCTAAAGCTGAAGTAGCATAACATTCGAAACTCTTAAAACAAAAAACCCCTCTTTCGAGGGGTTTTTTATTTCTTTAATTTATTTGACTCAAACTATGCAACAGCGCTATCTAAGTAATCTTTTAGTTTTGCTGCTCTTTCAGGATGTCTGAGTTTTTTCAGAGCTCTGAATTCAAGTTGACGAACACGCTCACGAGTAATACGGAGCATTCTACCAACTTCTTCAAGCGTACGCTCTTGTCCAGAGTCGATACCGAAACGTAGCTGGATTACAGCTTTCTCTTTTTGCGTTAAGGTGTCGAGCACTCTTAAGATGTCGTCAGCTAGAAGATTTTCAGTCGCTGCCAATTCTGGCTTAACTGATTGGTTTGGATCTGCAATGAAGTCCTCTAATTTACCATCGTCTTCATTATTAATTGGAGACTCAAGTGAAACTGGAGTACGCATAGCCGCAACAATCTCTTTAATCTTAGTGATTGGTACTTCCATTACTTCAGCTAATTCCTCTTCAGTAGGTCTACGATTTAATTCTTGACCTAGTTTACGAGCAATCTTCTTGAATTTATTAATTGTCTCAACCATGTGTACAGGAACACGGATTGTTCTTGATTTATCAGAGAGGGATCTAGTGATACCTTGTCTTACCCACCAAGTAGCATAAGTTGAA
>CAYQSL010000023.1:0-13229 GCA_964420165.1 uncultured Gammaproteobacteria bacterium
GCCAAGTCACAGCTAAGATCTTAAATGGCTTCGGGATGCAGGTTTTAGGCTATGACCCTTACGCCCACGAAATAGAGAACATAAAGAAAGTAAGCTTGGAAGAATTACTTGCTCAAGCAGATATTATAAGTTTGCATTGTCCACTCAATGACTCTACTCACCATTTAATCAACGAGGAGAGAATTACACAAATGAAATCAGGCGTGATGCTAATCAATACTAGTCGTGGAGGGATAGTTGATACTCAAGCTGTGATCGATGCTCTTAAAACTGGCAAAATTGGATATCTAGCTCTGGATGTTTACGAAGAAGAGCAACATATATTTCATCAAGATTTTTCCAACTGGATAATTCAAGATGAGGTTTTAGCAAGACTGCTTAGTTTTCCAAATGTGATCATTACCAGTCACCAAGGCTTTTTTACCCATGAAGCTATTAGCAATCTTGCAGCGACAACTTTTTCAAATATTCAATCGTTTATCGAGGGTAAGGAATTAGTTAATAAAGTAAAAAATAAAGCCTAGAAATTTCTAGGCTTTATTGAATCTATCTAATTACTAGTTACAGTTGCATGGCTTGCACTGACAGCTCTTACAACCACATGAACCGGCCTGAGCTGCAATGGTTGTACCTGTAATTAATGCGAAGCCTACTAGTACTAGTGACATGATTTTATTCATTTTGATCTCCTTTGTTTTAATATCTAACTAAGTGCTATTATTCACTCTAAAGTCGACTTGAGAGTCAACACCTTTTCAGAAAAAGTTTTTAAAATGTCTGGAAACAAAGAAAATTACGTACAAATCGGTGAGCTGGCAAAGAAATCTGGGATTTCAGTGAGTGCAATTCGCTATTACCAAGAGGTAGGTTTATTAAAACCACACCATCTATCAGAATCGAAATATCGTTATTATCAAGTAAGTGATATTAATTTAGTCAACTTCATAAAAAAAGCTCAAAGATTAGGCTTTAGCTTGGATGAAATCAAACAAATCTTAAGCGAGCATAATCAAGGCAAATCACCCTGCCCATTAGTAAGAGAAATAGCAGAAAAGAAAATACAAGAATTAAAAAAACAAATCGTCGAATTAGAGAAACTTGAAAACGACCTAAAGAATAATTTAATCGATCCTGATTGCAAGCAAAATACTTGTACTAACGATACCGAGATCTGCACATTAATTGATAATGCCAATGTATGACATCTATTCTTAAAACTCAATGTCCATTATGCAAAGAAACTGCCTCAGAGTTTTACAAAGAAGAATTTTATTTATGCGGGAATTGTTTAGGAATTTTCCGCCATGCAGATTCCTTACCAAATAGAGATCAAGAAAAAGAAAGATACGAAAAGCATAACAATGATGTTTTCGATACTGGATTTAGAAGCTTTGTACAACCTCTTACTGATGCGATTCTAAGCAGTTTCTCTGCCGATGATCTTGGCTTAGATTTCGGTTCAGGACCAAGGTCTGTGGTATCAGAGATACTCAAAGAAAACCATTTCTCAATAAAACAATATGATCCATTTTTTCAGAATCATCCTGAGCTACTTGAAACTACTTACGATTACATTGCCTGCTGCGAAGTAATAGAACATTTCCATAACCCAGCAAAGGAATTTCAACTACTACATAAACTTTTAAAACCCGGTGCTTGCTTAATTGGCATGACTGAAATTTATAGCCCTGAGATTGATTTCAAAACCTGGTATTACAAGAATGACAAGACTCATGTCTTTTTCTATCAGAGAGAGACTTTGGAGTGGATCAAGTCAGAGCTTGGGTTTACGAGCTTGGAGTGTGGAGATAGATTATTTGTTTTGCAGCGTTAGCTCCAAGCAATCTTCTTACATCTCATAATATAAGTTATTGTCTTTAACCGGCATAGCAGGATTTTCCCCTATCATTTGCAAAAGATCGATTTCTATTTTCTCGGAAATTGCTGTAACCGCTATATCTGTAGGTTTGTTTTCAAATGGATCTTGCATAAAGAATGATATTCTTTCGATTAAAAGAAACATAGATGTAATTAAAGCTACTAAGGCAATTTCAATCAAAAGAGGATGACTATTAGAGGCAAGATTTCTATTTAAACCAAAAGGAAGTATAGTCGCAAAAACATAAATTAAGAAATGCAAGACCAAACTATATGTCCTAGGAAAAACTGTGGTTTTGATTCTTTCACTTTTACCCATAGAATCACAAAGCCTTGTAATAGTGTTATCAATTTGGATTTGCTGAAAGTCATTCAATAATTGGCTCTCATATGCTTTCTTTAATTCCGAAGCATGTAAACTAAGAATATGATTTGGAAGATTGTTATACTTCTGCATCTCAAGTATTTGTTTGCGGTCAAAATACTTCTCTAAGGTCTCTGGCTTTGGAGAGCCACGTAATTTTTCTCCAAGGGAGTAACACCAAGCGACTTGCCTATAAACAAAGTCATTAATAAAACCATCTTGATCAATACCCTTCTTATAGAATTCTAGGATTTGCCTTATTAAAGTTCTTGAGTCATTCACAATCGCACCCCAAACAATCCGAGCTTCCCACCAGCGATCATAGGCCTGAGCTGTTCTAAAAGCAAGCAATAAGGAAATGACGGTACCCAGGATTGATGGTATCGCCAAGGGAATTTCTATTTCTTTGAGAGATTGATACTGATCTACCAAACAGAGTACTGTTGAATAAACAATAATGATCAAAAATTCTTTTCTTACTTTTTGGAAGAAGAACGTTACAGGTATTTTTTTATTTAGGAGCATAGTTTAATTTTAACTAGTGATTGTAATAAAGCAAATAAATAGAACTTATGCTGATAGAACTAATCTCTTTTGCGTTCAGCTGCAATTAAACACATTTGTCGAGGAGTTGCCTCTAGTGGATAGCCTTGTGAATCTCGTAAAGGGTATTTGGGAAATAGTATGAATCCATCTTGAGGAGCTAAAATCAGGGAACCATAGGCACGATTACCCAAAATTTCTCCTCGTTTCACAGGACTAAGATTTTGCCAACCTTCTAACAATTGATCTTTAGGATTTTCAAAAAGTATATCCTCTACAACCTGAATCGCTTGCAACGAATCAGCCTCATCACCAGAAGCACCGAACTCTAATACTCCGCTTTCTAACTGTTTATTTAAAACTTCAGCAGACTGAAGAATTACATGAGTTGCAAAGTCAATTGCATCTTGCCTAAGACCCATTTGACTTAATTCAACAGAAATTCCTGGAATTCCTAAACTCTGTGCGAATTGATCTGCAGATTTTTCATCCGTAGGAAAGGATTGATCTGCAATATAAATTGATGCTCCTCCAATGCTGTTTGCAAGTGACCAAGAAGGTTTATGTTCCGAGAAAATATAAAATGGTTGAAGAGTAGGTTGAATAGTCTGATGTAAATCAATGACTGCATTACTTGATTTAATGACACTCATAATCTCACGAGCTCTTATAGACTCATCTGATACAAGATTAGATTCATTAGTAAATAATCTATTTAGATCGTGCTCAACAAAACGTTTTCCATTTTGAACTGCCGCTGGATTTCCTATAATGAAAATCAAATTTATTTTATAAGGTTGATGTGTACGTAGTATTTTTAGAGCAGAAAGTATTCCTGCGATGCCGCCAACTTCTGTATCCATAAGCTGAGTATTAAATAGTATTTTAAAATGAATGGCGGACCAATAGGGTTACGAACTTTCGGTAAGTCTTTGGGATACGCAAGAAATAAGCGATCGTGTGGCTGGAACGTGCCGATGTGTGCAGAGATTTAAAGAGCAATGTCAGTATTTGAGTAGATTTTGAAGGTATAGGCTTAGGTTTAAACGTGTTAAATTTCAGTACTTATTTAGTGGCTCTCTCAAGTTAGTGTAGATTTTTAATTAATCAGTCTGAAGAATTAGAAGTTTTATAAACTAGCGGATCAGAACAAGGACACAGCTTTCCATCTTTACAAACTACTCCAAGCTCTTCGCCATCAGGTCCTTGAATAAAATCTACTTTTATTTCCTTAGCATCTGGATCAGAAGCTCGTTTCCAATCGATTATTTTTCTGAAACTAGGTTTAGTTATTAATAATTCATTGAGACGTTGATCATCATTAGTTAAGTCTGTAAATTGAGATGGTACTTTATGCAACCTTGGCAAACCAACTTCTCTTTCTAAGTTTTGCAATGTTTGAGGATCACCAGCTTGATGATTATGACAAGTATAAGCATAAGTTCCCAAGCCTAATGTTGCTGAGCTAATCGCTATGATACAAGGTGCATGTAACAAACAACTTAATGCTGCTGCCACTCCGCCACCGGCCAATAATTTTTTGCCTTTATTTGAACAATGAGAAGACTTATTAGTCTCAGCGCCAGTATTTCTAGATTTTATTCTCACGATCTTCAAACCCTATAGTTATAGTATAAGGTATAATAATTTTGTTATGGAACTCAGTACAATAGCTCCGCCATCTGCTAATACTCAAGCCACTTCTGGAGTTCATCATCAGATGCCTAACTCCACTGAGATGACTCCAACTACAGATGTAAATAATTCTCCGCAAATATTAGCGCAAGCTCCAAAAGCTTTTAAAGGAGTTACATTTGATTTTGATCCAAAACCATTTAAAGACTATGTAGTTAAATTAATGGAAAATCCTGAATATAAATTAGTTAGTCCAGATCCAGGTGATGGTCATAGAGAAAATGCTTTGAAATCAGCTGAAATAATTCAAGGATTTGAAAAATTAATCATAGAGCACATGGTGCCTTTCTATCAAAAAATCTTAGAAGCAAAAACTCAAAATGATATAGATCCTTATGAAGAAATGGCTAGAGTTGGCTTGCGCATTGATACACACTTTAGAGATGAGCAACATTCCAAAGACAAATATAATTTTGATCTTCGCTCCTATTACCCTTCTGGTGAGCTTTCCAAGCCAGATAAAAGTCTAAGAGATATGGCTTTAGAGTTTAGCCTTATACCTTATCGTAATGTGGGTTTAAGAGCACCGATAAATTTACCTGATATCACAATAGTTGATGAAAAAGAGCCTCTTATTAAAACAGTCTACACTGCTAAAAATCTCAAACCGATTAGAAGAGTGGTTATGACTTTTCATGATCCCGATAATCCCGGAGCATTGCTTGAAGTAACTTATAATGCCGGTAAATGGCTATGTGGTAGAAGTTCTTGTCCACGTGAATTACAAATAGTAGAAAAAAAAGTTTCTCATATGGATAAGTTAGAAAATGTAGCTTACAAAAGATTTATTGATCCTGCACAAAACAAATATCGCAGTAATTTTTGGACTAGAATGCGTGGACCTTATCCAGCCCCAGCATCACTTGCAGCTTAATGCATAGAATGTAATTGATCTTGCACACTTGCAATAGGTCCAATCTCAGCGCTGATACACTCTCCAACAGCAGCCCCTCCGCAGATTGGGCAACCGATAGCACTGGCTAATGCAGCGAATTGACTTTTATCAATCCAGCCTATTCTGTGAAAAATTTCGCTACAGGCAGTTAGAGTACCGCTCAAACTAAGAATTTTTACAATGCTAGCTATTAATGGATTTGAAAAGTTCTTGCTAATTAAATCTGATAATGGGATCGAGCTATTTACTTTAATTTCAGTTTGCAAAATTTTCAATCCTAATTTTTTGAGGCAATCTAAAATCAATTTTTTATCAGCAATATTAGTAAGGTTCATTTCTTGTCCAGCAGTAAGTATAAGTCCGATTAAAGAACGCCTTGCTATATCAGGCATCTTAAACCAGTCACAGAACAGGCTTGATCCTGCAGTAAGTGATGCAACTTTTGGGAAATCTCCTAATTTTTTGTTACCCCAAACTCCTAGATACATAGAAGCAAGACTTAATATGGAATTGAGCTGTTTCGGCAAGGGTAAATTTTTCAATAAAGAAACAGTACCTACTAAGGGTGTTAGATGAGTTGATAATAAAAGAAAATTCTGTAACCATCTAGGTGCCTTTAACTGACTAAGCAATTGCCCTGGACTATTTTCAGAATATTGATGCAATAAATTTATAAAAGGATTTTGTGGAGTTTCTGATTTAGATTGTTGTTTCTCATGAGGAAGTTTAGAAGAACTATTAGCAGGAGGGCTACTTCTATCAATGTTTTTTGTATCTAAGGATACTTGGATCAATAAATCAATTATATTGTAATTTTCCTAAACCCTATAGCCATACTATAATGTTTTAAGTTTATGGCAATTCATACTGGTAAAGATGCTATTCCGCTTGTTGGTTCTAATGACTTTAGCTCATTAACCCAAGTGAACCGAAGACGATTTACTGGTACTGTTGATGCACTTAAAGCGGAAACAGATTTTTCCATTGGTTACAAAAAACTATTTTTGCTTTGCTTGGAGCTTCTCAAAAGCTCAGCTACCACTGACAGATTTAAAATTAAACTTCAAGCTATATCTAATCTAATCACAAAATATACTAAGCAAGATTCTGGTACTACTAACACATCTCCATTACAGATCCTTAGTTCAGAACCTGATTATTCAAAAGATATAAAATTACAAACTTTTATAAGAAAACTAAAACCAACAATTATAGAAGTACAAGAGTTGATTAAGATTAATCCTCAAGCTTTACAGGCAGCGAAACAGAGTTCTCAAACAGCAAGCTTGGCAGGTGATACTTTAATTGTCGATAAAACTCCCGTTGGTATCACTGATGAAACTACAGAGCGAATAAATGAAGAGCAAGTTTTAAACGCTCTTGGCAAGCTAGCTCAAAAACTCACCGGTATCAAAGATCTGGGAGAAAAAGTAGATGTCCAAAATCCAAATGCTGGTTTTGTAATTGATCAAGATCATCTTTTATATCAATTACATAATGGAATTTTAGTACCTGTTAATTCGCCTGGTGGTGAAACTAAATTATTTGATTTAACACATATGGAACAAATGCCTCTTGTAGCCATGATGGGAGTCTTAGATAAATTAGCTCAATGGAAAGCTCTTCGCCAAAAACAAGGTAAGAATACAGGACTTACTGCCGAGAGACTTAATAGGGTTTTTGATTTTGATAGATTAGCTACAAGATTAAGTAATGGTACTGATTCTAATGAAGCAAGTCAGGCAAGATCTTCTTTAGTGAGGTCATTGCATGGTGTTGGAGCTGATACATCTTCTTTATTACCATTTGATTCTGGCTCGGAGTTCTGTGCTATTTGTGAACCAGGCGGGACTGTTTGAGTTTCTTCTTTACTAATAGTTTCTTGAGCGGTTAAAAAAGCTCCGAAATCTTCTGTGACAGTTTCAGCAAGCTTAGTATCTTGTTGCATTGCTTCTTCAAGTTTTTGATTTGTATTTTCCGAATTTACTTCAGCAATTTTTTCTATAGTCTTTTCTGGGAGTTTAAGACTTTGATTTAAGTCTTCGACAGTTTTGATCCGAGGAACTTCTTCGGTAGATTTATTAGTTTGTTCTTTTGGCTTGCTTGTTGTTGGTTTTACAGGACTAGAACTATACCAAGATGAGCCTGAACCTGCATAATAACCAGAACTTGAATCTGAGCTACTACTGTAACTGCGTGGACTACAAAAGCCCCCAGTACAACATGAGCCACTACTTTTGCTTGAAGATGAACTTGGTGAAGAACTAGTAGACCAGCTAGAAGAATCATGTGCAGACGATTTGGCTTCATGTAATTTAATTTTTGGGTTCTCTTTCTCTTTTAATTTTTCATTTGTACAACAAGAAGGTTTGTTTTCAGATTCTTTTGGATTAACTGGGACGGAATCTTTTGCGGTTGAAAAAAAACTTCTATAAAAAGAATTAAACCAATCTTTTATAGCTGAAAAAAATCCTTTTTTATTATCGACAGCTTCTATGCCTATTTCTGCAGAATGAGGTACAAGTTCGGGAGTTTTATTATTAGGATTTCGAGGATTATCAATTACTCTGGGCATCCTTGAAATGTTGTTTGCTACAAGCATGAAATATCAACCCTATAGTTATGATATAAGGTTTAGGGTTTTTCAACTATTAATTATTCCAGCCATACCTCGCCTTTTTGTCCAAAGAGAGCTTTACCTCAAATGACCTTATTTGCTCTCGAATGTCGAGCACTCAGGTATGTCTACAAAGTAAAAAGCCCGCTAGTTGCGGGCTTTTTATTCAATTCTGTGATTAAAGAATAATCACACAGTGATAATGGCGGACCAACAGGGTTACGAACTTTAGGTAGGGTCTCAAGATATCGAAGAAATAAGTGATTCTATGGCGGGAACGTGCCGCTTTGTGCGGAAAATTCAAGAGCAATGCAAGTATTTGAGTAGATCTTAATTTCGTTCGCTAGGTTGAAAAATAAGACTATTATTGTTTCTTGGACTGGTATCTAATGATACCAGTCCACATGAAAATACTTGACAATATCCGCACTAAACGCTAATATAATTAGTGGTTCATTCGGATTTCATCAAGTGAAGAAAAATACTTTACATGAGTTTCTCAATAAGTTTCAAGTCTTTCGACTTGAAGACTTAAACGAGTTTATCAAGGCAAAGGAGCCAGATAAAGTTATTGATCCTGATACTAGAAACAATCTTTTAGCTCACTATATTAAACAAGGAAGATTAGTAAGAATAAGAAGAGAAGTTTACCAAACAATTCCTCCAGGTGAATCTTCTGAAAATTATGCAATTGATCCTTATCTTCTTGTATCAAAATTAGCTGACGATGCAATTCTTTCTCATCACACTGCATTAGAGGCACATGCAAAAGCATATTCTATCTTTAATACTTTTTATTACTGGACTAAAAAAGAAATTAGGTATCCATTTGAATATCAAGGAATAAAATTTAAATCTGTTCAACAACCAAAAATTTTACTTGAAAAAAAACAAGAAAATTTTGGCATCAAGCTTGTTTATAGAAAAGAGCAAGCATTGAAAGTGACTACTTTTGAACGAACTTTTGTTGATGTACTGGATCGCCCTAAGCTTGCAGGTAGCTGGGAAGAGATTTGGAGATCACTAGCCTCTATTAATTACTTCGATATAGATGAAATTTTTCATTATTGTTCACTATTAGAAAATGCGACAATTTTTGCTAAGGTTGGCTTCTATTTAGAACAAAATCAAAAAAGACTTGCTGTAACTGATAAAGAGCTTGAAAAATTCTCTAAGTTCAAACCTCAAAGTCCTCACTATCTTGAAAGACAAAGTGCAAGAAACAAATCTGGAAAACTTTTTCAAAGATGGAATCTAATAGTGCCCGATGAGATTTTAGAAGAAACCTGGAATGAAAATCTATGAGACTTACAAAGAACGAATTACTCAAACTTTCTAAATCACTAGGTTACAGACCAGAAATTCTAGAAAAAGTTATTGTTCTTATTAATTTGCTCAATAAACTTTTTGAAGATGATTTTTTGAAAAATAAATTTGCATTAAAAGGTGGAACTGCTCTTAATCTATTCTTGCTTGATCTTCCTCGATTGTCAGTTGATATTGATCTGAATTATATAGGCTCTGCAAATAGAGATGAGATGCTTGAAGATAAAGCTCAGATACAAAGAAGGGTATCGACTATTTGTAATAAGCTGGATATAAAAATTGACAGAGATCCCAGTGATGAGCATTCTGGTGGTAAATTTTTGCTAAGTTGTGAAGGTGCTTTAAATCAAAGATCTAATCTAGAACTGGATTTGAATTATATTCTCAGAGTCCCTATATTTAAGATTGAACCTAAAGATTCTATCAAGCTTGATACTTACTCTTCTACTTCCATTCCACTACTAAATATTCATGAAATCACGGCTGGCAAGCTTGCAGCCTTATTCTCACGAAATGTAGCTAGAGATCTATATGATGTTTATCAGCTGTTTTGTAAAAAAGATTTGAAATTTGATCAAGATGAATTACGTTTAGCTTTTTTAGTCTATGGTGCAATGAATAAAACTAATTGGTTAGAAATTTCACTAGATGATATTGGTTTCAATCATGAAGAACTTAAAAATAATTTGTTACCGGTTCTTTCAATTGAAGAAGTAAATTCTATTAGCGATGTAAAGCAATGGGCAGAACAGTTACAAGGTGATTGTAGAGAAGCACTGAAATTTTTATTTCCCTTTACCTATAAAGAAAAAGAATTTATTGAATCAATAAATAATCATGGGGAAATTAAAGCTGAATTACTAACAAACGACCTAGGTTTGCAATCAACTATTCAATCACATCCAGCCTTACAGTGGAAAGCTCTTAATGTGAAAAAGTTTAAAAAGAAATAAGTGCCTAAGCAAAATCATAAAAAAGCTTTCTCGGGCTTCTTAATTGCAGCAGCCATACCTCGCCTTTTTGCCGAAAGAGAGCTTTGCCCTAATCAGCCTTATTTGCTCTCAAATATCGAGCACTCAGGTATGGCTATAAAGCAAAAAGCCCGCGAGTTGCGGGCTTTTTATTCAATTCTGTGATTAAAAAATAATCACACAGTTATAGTGGCGGACGGGGAGAGATTCGAACTCTCGGTAAGTTGCCCTACGACAGTTTTCAAGACTGCTCCGATAAACCACTCTGGCACCCGTCCATCAGGTATTCTACTATATAGAGCTTTATATAGAACTTTTAAATTTTGTTAAGTTCAGAAAGCCTTATTAGGACTTAGTTTGACCAATTTCAAATAGGTATTCAGGAGCAAAATCTGCCCCATTGTCCCAACTTATAGTCTCTAAATCAGGATTAAGTCTTACAGTTTTAAAATATTCAACATTATTAAGTGGCTGAAAAATTTTCCCATTTAATCGCCCTTCAAGATTTATGGTTTTGGTTTCACCATTACTAAATAGGATTTCTATTTCAAAATCTTTGAGATGCTTTGCATTCTTGATGGTGAGCAGGTCTTGCATAGAAACTATTTTAGCAGAGAACTTATCTTGGGTGAATTTCGACCCCTTTCATTTCTAGAAGCCGCTTGCTACAACTTAATCTGTGCGCGGGGGGATTATATTTTTGCTATTGCTTGTCTCTAGTGGCTTTGCCAATGCTACTGCCCTGGGAGGCTTTTCCAGTCCAGCTTTGAGTAGCAAAGCCGGCATTATAGAGACACAAGTCCCAAGCCCAAGCAAATTTGCGCTCAGCATCAAACAACAGAAAGAAAAAACTCTTGAAATTAAAGATGCAGTAATTTGGCATGCACCGAATAAAAACTTTCTGAGCAAGAAACTTAGTGAAGATGAAATCCAAAACCTAGATAGTATTGCGTTGGAGATTTTAATAGCAGGCTTAAATGCGAACAATGCAAACTTTGCAGCAAGTAGCAAGAAAGTCTCAAGCAAAAATTTCATTCTTAAACTAGGTGACATAGCCAAAGCCAGCAGTAATGAACCGATTTCCAACCTGGGATCTTTCATGGTTAATAGTAGGCAAGAAGCAGATAGTTATGTACGAAAAACTCTCGCCCAGGTTTATACAGAGTATGGGATTTTCAAAGAAATTTATCAGCCAAAGCAAGTCAGAGACTTAAAAACAGATAGTTACAGCTTAGATGCCAAAAAGAATCTCATTTATCTTTGTGGTAGTCAAGCAGTTGAAGAAGTAGAAAATTTATGGAGGAGGGACCAGTGAAATTAATTATATCTATAGTACTTTTGTCTTTGGGCTTACAGGTGAGTGCCCAAACAATTAAAATCAGTGAAGGTAAAATTTCACTGATTGATTTAGGTTCATTAATGGTATCTAAGCCTATCTTAAGTGATCCGAGTTTATTTAAAGTATATGAACTCTCGGCACTAGAAAGCGAAGAGCACAAAAATATCCTTGCCATTCAAGGCTTAAAGCCTAATGGTGAAGCAGATCTCAGTGCAAAAACCAGCTCAGGCTTTGAGCAATTTCATTTACTGCTTAGTAAAGAGCCCAATGATTTGGTGGCAGATCTTATAAACTCCAAACTAAAAGTCCAAACTGAAATTCTCCACATGGAACCAAATCGCTCAACTTTGATTAAAGTCTCTGAGCCGATCAATGAGTATGTGCTTTGTGGTAATCCTAATTTAATTCAAATCAAACATGTAGTTGATTACTATGATGCTGATTTTCTAAAAGTATTTTTGCTCAATGCAAATAGTTACGAAGGTGAAACTGACATCGTTATACCCACAGCTCGCGCTGCCTATAAATTAAAAGTAAAAATTCATCAAGGAGCAAATCATGAAAGCAATATTAGTCTTAATTAGTATTCTCTTAGGACTCAATGTCCATGCGGCATACCAAGAACAAGAATTAACAGAAGTTATAGTCAATGATATAAAAGAAGAGCGCGCCTTGCCCTCACGCAAGAAACAATATCCGATCTTAAATGAATTTGAGAAACAACTTTATCCAGGAAGAAATTTCCATAAAGAAGATCCTGGTAAACGTTTGGATAGAATAGAAATTGCAGTCTTTGGTTCGGTACAAACCAGTGGAATTAAATCTAGAATTACTGCCTTAGAAAATGAACTTGAGGCTTGGAGTATTGCACACGCTAAAGTACCTTCGAAGTCTTCTAGTAAAAATTTAAAGCTAAGCCAAGCTCCTGTTAGTCAATTTCAGCAGCCATATTACCAGCCTGCGCCTGTAGTTAGAACTTTTAATAAGCCTAAAAAACAAGTTGACTATGATTATATGAACTATAGAATGGTAACGCCATTGATCCAGAATGCCGGTCGTAGAGCGATTTCAAGGGTGTTTCAGAGTGATAAGTAGCGTCATAACAGAGAATCGAAAACAAGTGCCGTCATCGCGAGGAGCGAAGCGACGTGGCGATTCATTTACTAATAAATTCTATGGTAGATGGATTGCTTCGTCGCCTTCAGCTCCTCGCAATGACGCAGCACTCGTGCTACTCACTCTACTACTTGCCCTTCCCTGCCATGCCGATCCCAATACTTACCTAATCAAACATCAAACTGGCAAGAACTCCAAATCCATACTCGATAAAAAATTCGTTCATTTAAATGCGCCCAGCCAAGCTGTAGTAAATTCAAATAGCAGTAACGATACTAAAGGCTTAGAGACTTTATCTTCGAATATTCAAAAAGCAATTCCAATAATCAAATCAAAGCCTTTGGTTATCAAGCCTAGTAAAACAAAAACATCACCAGTAGCTAAAGACAATTCCAGCTGGAATGACTATGCGGTGGAAGCGGCAGAAGAAGAGGGTTTGGAAGAACTAGAGGTCAATGCGATATTACTTCGGTAATGGATTGCTT
>CAYQSL010000023.1:13239-14786 GCA_964420165.1 uncultured Gammaproteobacteria bacterium
GTCACTTCGTTCCTCGCAATGACGCGAGAACTGGATCCCCAACCCTTCGGGTTGAGGATGACGGGCATTTGAAACTAGCTCACTAAGCTTGGTCCAAGCGAAGACTTATACTGCTCTTCTTGGATTTTTACTAATTCTTTCAATGAACCGTCGCACTTGTGAAGCTTGATAAAGTTCACTGCGCTACGCGCTGCGATTGGTAAACCACCAGTGATTAAAATAGTCTCACCGGGTTCTACGACACCAGCAGCAAGCAAATCTTCTTCAATGTTGATGAAGGTTTGAGTAGTACTGTGGATACGATTGAAGAACAATGGCTCTACACCCCAAACTAACGATAGATAGTTATAAGTATGGTGATAAGTAGTAACTGCAATGATCTTAGCTTTAGGTCTCAGTTTAGAAATCAATTGAATACTTTGACCAGAACAAGAGAAAGCAATAATCTTCTTCACTTTAGAGATTTTCACTAAGTTCTTAATACCTTCTGCAATTGCAATTGCATTGATTCTGTTTTCATCTTCAATGCCTTCAGGGTTAATAGTAAATTTCTCTGGATCAATTAATCCACTAGACTCTACTTCTAGAGCGACTTTGCGCATGTAATCTACTGCTTGTACTGGATATAAACCAGCAGCAGTTTCACCAGAAAGCATTACGGCATCGGTACCATCAAGAATTGCATTTGCTACGTCAGAAACTTCCGCACGAGTCGGGAATGGATTTTTGATCATTGAATCCATCATCTGTGTAGCAGTAATTACAAACTTCTCATTGAGGTTAGCTTGTTTGATAATTTCTTTTTGGAGAATTGGCACTTTCTCAGGCTCAAGCTCCACACCTAAATCACCA
Organism: uncultured Gammaproteobacteria bacterium; assembly: GCA_964420165.1. Taxonomy (GTDB): domain Bacteria; phylum Cyanobacteriota; class Vampirovibrionia; order LMEP-6097; family LMEP-6097; genus CAYQSL01. The sequence goes on from CAYQSL010000023.1 coordinate 14,092, forward strand.
CGCGCAACCATTACACCATCTACTTCTTGAAGTATTTCATGTAGGTGATCCATTGCTTGAGGTTTCTCAATTTTAGCGATAGTTTTTATTGGAGTAACCGGACAAGCATCTTGAATCAATTGCTTTAGCTCACGGATATCATCAGCAACTCTAACAAAAGATAGTGCAATAAAATCTACACCAGCTTTAACCGCTTCAATTAAATCTTCGCGGTCTTTTTTAGTAATAGCTTCTACGCCTAACTGTGCAGACTCTGGCAAATTCACACCCTTATTGGATTTGAGTATACCGCCTACCATTACTTCACACTTAACATCATTACCTTTGATCTCTAGGGCTTTCATTCTCAAAAGACCATCATCAAGTAAAACTCTTTGTCCAGGTGCTACTTCAGTTGGGAACTGTGGATAGTTTCTAATAAAAACTCTTCTTGGAGTACTTTCATAATTAGCAGTAGCTTCATCGATAGTAAGAATGATGACTTCACCTTCAGTAATTGCGATTCCATTTTCTGGTAAAGTCCCTGTGCGGATTTTAGGACCTTGAAGATCCGCCATAATTCCAATTGGCTGATTAAACTCTTTAGATAAATTACGAATTAAATCTATTCTCATGCGTCTGCTTTCCCAATCACCATGAGAGCAATTTATACGAGCAACATTCATACCGGCTTCAATCATGGCGCGCAGAGTTTT
>CAYQSL010000024.1:0-1997 GCA_964420165.1 uncultured Gammaproteobacteria bacterium
TGAGCCGTAATATGATAGTCTCCAGTAATCATTATGACTTTGATTCCGGCGCTATAACAATCTCTGACAGCCTCTTTGACTCCCTTACGTATAGGATCAAAAAAACCTATTAGTCCGCAGAATTCAAAATCAATATCATGTTGGTTTGTAGGTAGATTCTCAAGTTTAGATTTGGATTTTGCTACTCCTAATACTCTTAAACCTTTAGAAGCCATAGTCTCTGTAATAGTCGTTAGCTCTTCGGTCCTCTCTTTTGAGAGATGACAAAGATCAAAAATAGCTTCAGGAGAGCCTTTCGAATAGAAAGCGTATTCTTTTTTTGCATCAGGTAAATCCCAAGCTCGGGACATTGCGAGTAACTCTTTGGATAAAGGATATTCTTGGATCAATTTCCAGTTTGGGTGTATATGTTCTTGATCAATTAAGTCTAAAGAAACTATTTGTTGAATAGCTTTTTCCATTGGATCGAAAGATTTTTCTCTACTAGCTAGAACTGCGTATTCAATTAAAGAGTGATATTCATCAGGTAAGCTTTCATTGTTTACTTTGTACGATTTGCTATTGGTATAAAGTTCAGCAACTACCATTTTATTTTCAGTAATAGTTCCAGTTTTATCAGTACAAAGTACGGTAATTGAGCCCAGAGTTTCTATTGAAGACATACTGCGAGTTAATACGTTTTTTTGAGAAATACGCCAAGCACCTAATGCCATAAAGATAGTTAAAACTGCTGGGATCTCTTCTGGAAGCATGGCGATTGCAAAAGTAAGCGCAGTCAATAATCCTTTCAACAAGCCTTGTTTAAGGGTTAAAATGCTAATAATAATTACAAGTAAGACTCCCGTGATTATTACGATCTTTTTGACAATTTTTGCAAGTTCTTTTTTTAATCTGGATTCATTATTGTCAATTGATTTAAGAGCTTTGCCAATTTTCCCCAGTTCGGTGTTTATGCCTATGGCAATAATTTTGCAATAAGCTCTGCCTTGAGTTACGAGAGTCCCGCTATAAACAATGCTGCTCGTTTCCTTATCCGGCAGGGAAGCTCCGTCGGAATTATATTTTGCTACAGGTACTGACTCGCCAGTTAAAGACGATTCGTCTACCATTAAATTAGTTGCATCTAGAACTGTTGCATCAGCTGAAATCTTATCTCCTTCATTAAGGATTAAAATATCGTCTATGACTAAGTCCCGGCTTGAAATATGTAACTCTTGTCCATCTCTTATGACAAGAGACTTGGGGCTACTGAGATCTTTCAGAGCGCTAAGTGTTTTTTCTGTTTTCCAAGATTGAAATAGAGTGATTCCGATAACTACTACTACGAAAACTGATAATGTAAGTGCTTCCTGTAAATCTCCAAGTATTAAATAGAGTAGGCAGCAAATCACCAATAATAAGAACATTGGTTCTTTTATAACCTCAATACTTATTGTCAGGAAATTCTTTGGCTTAGAAGAGGGTAGTTCATTAGGCCCATCTTGTGCTAGTTTCGCTTCAGCTTCTTTCTCGCTCAGTCCAGTGTATGAAATATTTTGTATCAATCATTTAATTCTAGCTGTCAAAGAAGCTTCTCAACTATGATTCCAAACTTTTGTTGTAAATTACTGCAATTAAGTAGGCAGGTACAAAAGCTTGAACAAATCCACAAGCACTACCAATAAGGGTCCCTGCTAACGTTGGCTCATAGCCATAGTAAAGGACAGCCACGTAATCTAGTATTTGCCAAAAGCCAAAAAATGTAGCTAATAAACCTAAAATTAAAACGATTAATCCAACTGTATATGCGCAAGCAAAAGCAAATTTCAAACTATCTATTTTTGAAAAGTTATTCGTGTTTTCTCGTCGTGTTTTCATTTCATAAGCTTAAACAAATACGAGGTATTAGCCCTCATCCTAATGGTTATTCTTTGGGTTAGAAAAGACTTAAGAAAGAAGCACTTCTTCACCATCTTCAGCAACTTTGGCTGGTAAATTAAGCTCTTCCTCAATTTTTC
>CAYQSL010000024.1:2007-14771 GCA_964420165.1 uncultured Gammaproteobacteria bacterium
TTTCTTCGTAAGGTATCTGCCGCTTCAGGTTCACCATGCGAAAGAAATACTTTCTTTGGTTTTGTAACTGCAGATTTCAGCCAACTTAAAAGCTCGCTTTGATCAGCATGAGCAGAGAGGAAATCAAATAGTTTCACATCAGCTTCAATATCATGGTAGTAACCAAAAAACTTTATTGATCTTTCACCACGAGCTAAGGCTGCGCCTCTGGTTCCTGCAGCTTGGAAACCAGCAAGGACAATAGTATTGCTGGAATCATTACCAAAAGCTTGTAAGTGATGCAGAATCCTACCTCCTGTAAGCATTCCACTTGCAGAGATGATAATCATCGGTCCGCTTTTTTTGTTTAGCTCTTTAGATTCGTTAACATCTGCAACAAAAGTAGCAATCCCATAAATTTTATTGAGAGTCTCTTTATCAAGTTTATGTTCACTGATAAATTGTTGAGATATTCTCGTGATACTTTCAGCCATTGGGCTATTTACATATACTGGTATCTTTAAATTTGGATATTGTTCAAATACTTTGTAAATCGTATACAGTAGTGTTTGAGCTCTTCCCAGAGCGAAGCTAGCTATTAAAAGTACAGATTCTTTCTCCACCGTTGAGCTGATTAATTCTTTCATTGCTTCAATAGGATTAATATCAGTGTGTAATTTATTTCCATAAGTGGATTCCATGACAATATAGTCAGCTACTGGAGGATGAGCAGGTGGATCAAGTAGTAGGTCATGGTATCTTCCCAAGTCACCAGAAAATAAAATACTAGTATTATCAGCTTCAATAAGAACACTTACCGCGCCAATGATATGACCGGCTTCGTAGAATTTAACTTTAAAGTCGTCAATGGAAAATTCTTCTTTTAGATTCCTAGTGCGAAAAAGCTTTAGAGATTTTTGTACGTCTTCATCTGTGTAGAGAGCTAAAGCTGGGTGATGTTTTGAGAAATTTTTTCTGTTAGCGTATTCCGCTTCTTCTTCTTTCAGTTTGGCACTATCTTCAAGTAGAATCTCAGCTACAGCCCGAGTGGGAGAGCTACAGAAAATTTCATTGCAAAACCCTTCCTTGACGAGCTTTGGGATATAGCCACTATGATCTAAATGTGCATGAGTTAAGATTAGTGCACTAATGCTTTTTGGATCAATAGGAAAATTTTCCCAGTTCCTTAGTCTTAACTGTTTCAAACCTTGGAAAAGACCGCAATCGATTAAAATTCTCTGACCTGAATTACTTTCTAATAAATACTTAGATCCTGTAACCGTTCCTGCTGCACCTAAAAATTTAATTTTCATATTTATAACTTACTAAAGTCTAGCTAGCTTTGCTTGTAAAGTCTCCCTTTTATCTTAGATAAATTGCGATCTAACCAAAGGAATGACCATAAGGAGGGTATGGCGCAGCCTTCTAAATTGATAAGATATGAACATAATGTCAAAAAACTTAGATTTAATCCAAGAAATAATACATTCAAAAGGCTTAACTGACAGAGATGCAAACCTTGTAAAACACTGTGCTATAGAACTTTGTAATTCCTGTGATGCGCAAAAGAGTTTAACCAAATTAAACGACTTGTTTTCTAATCTTACCGACGCAATCTTGGTATTCGATCTAAATCTTAATTTGCTTGATGCTAATCGACTTGGACATTTTATTTACAATGATTTCAATCATTTTAAATACAGAGATCAAAATTATAAATTGATTGATTTGCCTGTTGTTAGAGCTGTTATTGAAAACAGCGTTTCAGATGATCCAATTGCAACTGTCACCGCAACTTCAAAGGATGACGAAAGTAAAATATTTAATATCTCGGCATCGGCTGTATATTCTGAAATGTCAGCCAAAGTAGGCTTTTGTGTAGTTATTAATGATGCAACTGAACTTCAGGAACAAGCTTTGCAATTGGAAGATATGATGGCTTCCTTTACACATGATCTTAAGACTCCGCTTATTGCTGCAGAAATAAATTTAAAACATTTCCTGGATGGTAATTATGGAAGTGTAACTGAAGATCAAAAGAAAATATTTAAAATGATGCTGGACAGTAATGACAATGCTTTAAAGCTAGTAAAAAATTTGCTTACAATCTTTAAATATGAAACCCATTCTTATAAGATGTTGCCTACAACAGTTAAAGTAGAAGCATTGTTTCAGGATTCGATTTCTTTATTGGATTCTTTAATTAAAGAGAAATCTATTGTTGTAGAATTCCAAGATTTTGATGCTACTAAAAATGTTGTATGTGATCCTTTTGAGATAGAAAGAGTGATTACCAACATATTAAGCAATGCTATAAAATTTAGTGATAATAACTCTAAAATAAAAATTAGTGCAATACCAGGACATGAATTTATTCTATTTATGATTGAGGATTATGGTATTGGTATACCTGAAGAAAAATTAGTTAATTTATTTAATCGTTTTTGGCAGTCTCGTCATCATAAACCAAACACTAATGGAACTGGTCTGGGACTGTATTTGGCAAGAAAAATAATTGAAGCTCATGGTGGAAAAATTTGGGCAAGAAGCCATGAAGGTAAAGGTACTACTATTAGTTTTACTTTGCCAAATAATGAAAGGAATGAATTTATAGAAAATGAACAAAATTGAGAACAAAGTAATAAAAATTTTATTAGTAGAAGATCATGAGCTAACTCGTCTGGGATTAAAGACTGGTTTGGAAAGATTTGAAAATCTAAAAATATGTGGTGAAACTCCAAGCGGTAAAGAAGCTATAAGCTTAGCTCTTGAATTGAAGCCAGATGTAATCTTGATGGATATTGGACTTCAAGAATTGGATGGAATTGACGCTACTAAGAAAATAAAAGAAGCTAATCCTAATATTAAAGTCATTATGCTTACAAGTCATGAAGCAGAAAAAGAGATATTAGCAAGCTTTAGCAGTGGTGCAGATGGCTATTCGCTAAAGGAATCTACTTCAGGACAAATTAAAACGGCTATAGAAACAGTTATGCAGGGTGATGTTTGGCTTTCTAGCCAAATTGCAGAGAAGGTTTTAAGAAATTTATACGGTATAAGAACTGCTCATTCTGTAGATTCTAATGATAAGCCATATACGCTCCCATTGTCTGAGCGTGAACTACAAGTTCTGCGCATGATCGTAGATGGTAAGAGTAACCAAGAAATAGCTGAGGGTTTGTATTTTAGTTTAGCTACAACTAAATCGCATGTGCGTAATATTCTAAATAAATTATGCGTTGATGATAGAACTCAAGCCGCAGTAAAGGCTATGCGAGAAGGTTTGGTTAATTAAAAGTTGTAATGATTTCAATTTTTCGGAAACTCTTTTGCAAATTGATGTTCATAGTAATCTGATAATTCTTTACTTGAGTGCTTAAAGTTCACATAGTCCTTGCGCCATTCTTTTACTTTAGGACAATTTGGATCACATTCATTTTTGATTGGACACCATCTGCGCTCTATTTCATTAGTGATCGCTAAAACCCATTGCAAAGTACCATTTGCAAGTTCACAATATTCACAACCTAGTTTGTCTGCAGGACTAAGGTATTTAACTTTATGCCTATCGAAATTAAAGAAAGGTCCAGGTGGAATAGGTGTTTGCTTGTAAAACCAAAAATATAATGGACTTAAAAACCATGTAACTAAAAAAAGCGGAACAATAACTACGACGAAAGACAATAAAATAAATATTCCTAGGTAGTGTCCAAGTTTACCCCAAGGATGTTTATATCCTGGTTGAGAATATACTTTCCATAGGTTGCGACCTATACCGATATCTTTATCAGATTCTTTCATAAAATTTCCTCATATAGATAGAGGAAATCCTAGTTCTCTCGAGTCTAAACTTGAGCCAAGTCTAGCATGATCATAGAGAGTAACTATTTTTTCAATAAAAGAAACATCCAAAAGACTAATCCTAAGGCTAAGAAAATATAGCTATAATGAGGATGGAAAGTAGGATTAGATTGTTTATGATTAGACGATGATGAAAAATTAATAAGCCCAACGCTAGTTAAGAAAACACAATATAGGAGATTTAATGCACAATCAAGATACAAAAACGTTAGAGAAACTTTTCAGTCACCCCCTGAACATGAATTTAGAGTGGAATGAAGTGAAGCACATGTTAGAAAGTAGGGGAGCAAATGTTGAGACTACTAGTCTAGGTCACGTGAAAGTAACTCTAGGAACGGATGTCAAAACTTTTAAAACTTTTCAAAAAATGCTTGGTGATAAGCATGAAATACTTGAATTACAGCATATGTTAAAAAATGCTGGATTAGCGCCTGTAGTTTAAAAAATTTATCTCTGCCGGAATTATATAGTTAGGTGTGTCACTAAGTTTTAGGAAACTCTTCCACATGCAAATCACCTTTGCGTCCGAAGTAAATAGCTTTTCTGCCACTTATGTAAACCGTATAAATATTGCATCCTGCAAGCATAATGAGATTTAAAAATTCTAAGTAAGTGATTTTCTTGGCTTGAATTGAACGTATAGCTTCGATTATTTTTTCTTGTGAAAATTCTTCCGCTATTGCTGGTCCTTCGAAGCTAAATCTCTCAGTGACAACTTCGCCACTCGGCAGGTAGAAGCTTTTTAAGTTCTGTACTAAATCTACTTGATAGGACTCTACTCCTTCTTTAGCTAAAGCTTGTACAACATCTGGGAAGCTCATTTTGCCTGCCATAGATTGAGTAGTCGTGTCTTTAATAATAGTAGGGTTCATGATTTATAAAATAGCATTTTAAACACTAGCAAGTAAAATCATTCTTACAGACCAAATGTAAATAGTATAAGCAGAGGCTAAGCCTATGACGGTCAAGCTTCCAACCATACCTATCGCTCTAAATGGAAGAGTTTTGTTTTCTGGGCTGTAGCATAAAATACTGTAGGCGTGACTGATACGTGAAATCAAAAACACAATGCCCAGAATATGCAAAATAGTCCAACTCACATTTGCTGATTCTAATAAAGCTAACAAGATGAGGAACATTGGAACATACTCCGTGAAATTTCCCTGAGCTCTTGAAACCAAGGTTAGTTCCAGATCATTATTCTCGCCAAAAGATACGCGTTTTTTGTAACGTTCTTTAATAACTAAAACACTTAGCCAAATTAACATTAGACCAAATAAACCTGCGTATAAACCAGTAACAATAAGCATTATGGAGTTAATTCTAGCTTAGATTAGGCAATAAAGCTTGCTTCTGTTGTGAACTTATGTATGTGATTAATTCTCACTCACACAATCCATTTCAATTTCAACTAACCATTCTGGATTGATAAAGCCTTTGACTTCTACAAAAGTACAAACTGGTTTTATATCTTTGAAAATTTCGGCATGTGCTCTAGCTGCTTCTTTCCAGTCATTAATATTAGTAAGCATTATTCTGGTGCGAATAGTATCTTCGATACGAGCGTCGACTTTTTCTAAAGCAGTTTGCATAATTTTGAAACATTGTTTCGTTTGCTCATAAGCATCACCGACATGGGCAGTTGTGCCATCTGCGTTAACAGGTGCAGTGCCTGAGACTGCCACAATATTTCCTACACGAACAACTCGAGAGTATCCAATTTGATCCCCATAAAACCCAGCTGATACATTTTTGCGCATTAATTTAACTCCTTATAGACGAGAACCTATCTCTATTTTCTATCATTTTATTGATATTACTAGTGATTCAAGATAATGTACTATAATGTATTTATGGATTCAGGTGCCATATCTCAAACTCTTTCGCCCCAGCAGATTACTAGGATAACTCAAGTAAGGGCCCCTTTTGATATACAAGCCAGGCCAAGATTTTCTCCCGATGCATTACATGCGGCTCAACAAAATTCTAAAACAGGAATTACTTACTTTGATTTTGCTGCTGATTTTTTTCGCAATTCTTATAAATTAGATTTAGAAGGTCGTTATTGTCCTGATCCTGAACAAGGTTTGAGTATGGAGAGTTTTCAACGTAGAAATAGTGCTCCTGATCAAAAGCTTTATTTAACTCAGGATGAAATGAATAAAATTTGTGATCACCTTAAAACGAATGGACTTACTGTATACCTTGCAGGTATTAATTACGTTAGAACTTTGGAGACTAATTTAAAACTCTCTCTACAAAAAATAGATTCTCAATACAAAACCACTCAAGAACGTACGTTGATGCACCAGAGACTCTTAGCGAAATTTAATCAAGAAACTAAATTTGTACATGATCAAACAAGTTTAATGCTTTTGTTGGAAGCAGCTGTAATGAAAAACTCAGCTTTTCGAGGATATCAAGTAAAAGATTTAAGAAGAATTGCAGATGTTCTTGCTATATTTATTACCCAATTATCTGATAAGGCTTTTGCTAATTATATTCATGAAAACTCAACAAGTGATATAGAGCTTGCTTTAAAATCTTTATCTAGTTTGGCAAGAGATAAAGTAAGTGATCATATTACTAATAATCCAGTGATAGCTTTAGCTGAAGAGCATACAGAATTTTCTCCAGCGCATAAGGAGTTAATAAAAATATTTCCTCAGTTGAAAGATAGTTATAGTTTTGGTATTGAACTACCGCCAAATTATACAAAAGCACAAATGCTAGGAGAAATTAATCCTGAAGAAGATGCAAAAGTCTTTCAAACTTTGGCACAGATACTTAGAGAGATCTCAAGTAAAGTTTTTGCTACATCTGACATCCAAAGATTCTGTTCTCATCTCCAAGATCGTTCCAATATCATTGGTGATTTATCTGGTATCCCAGAAGGTATTAAAGTAATGAATCAAGCTGCTTATGATGCAGGTATTGAAATTTTTGGTTTTGATCAACCAGAAGGGAATACAAAAAATAGAGCCATAATGGCTTTAGTTCAACTTATCAATAGTGATAAATATTTAGCTGATGCAGAAAAGACATCAATTCTAGACTATTTGCGTATTTTACAAAATCAAGTTCTTGTTGAACGAAATAGTTATTCAGGAGATTTTCTTGCAAAGCGTGCTCAATCTGGTAATAAAGGAATTATTACTCTCAGCGGAGTTTCTCATATCCTAAACCATGAACATGGTGATGAATCAAATAGCATTCCTGGTTTATTAAGTGCAAAGAAAATACCTAATGTATCAGTTGTCATCGATCATGAGTCTACAGACTCAAGTTCTAAATCATTGAACTATTATTCTCAAGTTATAAATGTATTCTCTGGAGCTTTTAGCTCACCAAGAATGGTGCTTGAAACCCATTATCCTATTTCTAGACATACTTCATTGCTAAAAAACAACAATGCTGATGCTTACTGGGTTTTCCCAGGATCTAAATCCTAGGTTAATAGAACCCAGCTGATACATTTTTGCGCATAAATTTAACTCCTTAGCATGAACCTAGATCATTACTTTAACCATATTTCTAAAAATCATCCAGCGATACTTAGAACTAATTCTCTAATATTACCTTCTTGGTGATCAATAAACCAATCAGTATAGTCATCTGGATTCCTGATAGTTCTTTCATATTCTTCTTTTTTGCCTTGAATTAATTTATCTATTTTTTCTTCGATAGTTCCTGCGACAGTAAGATGAAAAGCATTAACTGTTTTTTTCTGTCCTCTTCTATGTAACCTATCAAGCATCTGTTTTTCATCTGCATAGGTAAGAGGTTTATTTAAGAAGATTATAGAATCAGATGCAGTTAGATCTATACTGTCGCTACCAGCTGAAGTTACTATGAATACTTGCTTCTCAGGATCTTGATTGAAATCTTCTATCTGTTTCTTCCTATCTTTAGAAAGTGTTGCTCCGTCTAAATAGCATGGGTTGAAATCTTTTAATTTTTTTGCAACTTGTTTGGCAAAGTCTATATAAGTTGTATAAATAACTACTTTATGTCCTTTCTTTATATTCTGTTTTGCAAGTTTGCATGCTTCATTTATTTTAATTTTAATAGCAGCTTTTCTTAGTGAGTGTAGCTTTAGCAGCATGGCTTGCGAGACTGTTCCGCCAATAATATTTATTTTTGCTTCTTTGCACCAATTAATAAATTCATGCTCAAGCTGATCATAATTTTCACTTTGTTTTTGTGTCATCTGGATATTAATTCTTTTGTCATTTACATCAGGAAGGGTTATGACTTGATGTTTTAAACGACATGTCATTTTGTCCTGTAAGTCGAATCTTAAATTTGCAATTCCTGCTTCATGTTCACAATATTCTTCTATATAGGTTTCTCTATTAGAAAATGCTTGAGGATAAAGCCAATTTAAAACTGGGAAAAGCTCCTCTCGAGAATTTTTAAAAAGTGAACCACTTAATGCCAATTTATGCAAAGGATTTAGTGATAAAACGGCTCTTGATTGTCCCGAATTATGATTGTTAACTTTATGACATTCATCAAGAATTACCAAATCAAATCCTAATCGTTTTAATAAAGCGATATTTTGTCTAGCAAAGCTATAACCCACAACTGACCAGCTTGGATTTCCTTCTCTACCTCTAAGTCTCAATCTGGGAGTTTTCAACTTTGTTGCTGAATAGATAAATGGTTTTTTTGTAAGATGTTTGTTTAATTCTTTTGGCCAAGTAACACTGGCTCCAGATTTAGAGCTTATTACTAAAACCTTTTTAGCTTTTTTCATTAAGGCATACGTTATTGCTTCAACTGATTTGCCCACACCCATGTCATGAGCAATTACATAGCTATTTTTAGGAGCCATTATCAAGGCATCAACTTTTTGATAATCATCTAAAGTGGATTGAAGTCCAGCAACTTTAAGTTCTGGAACTTTCTGCAAATAAAAATTAAGAATACCGCTAAATAGTTCTTGTTCATTAATTGATCCAGCTCTAGCAACTTCACTTTCTAGCAACTGGAGACATTTAGCTTTGTCACTAATAAATAAAGGGAAATAGAATTCTCTTAGCCTAACTTTCACTTCTTCAAGAGATAGTTTTGCGCTTCTTGCTTCGCCAACAATAGTTTCTGCTGATTTTGCTCTTTGAACATTTCGGCGTCTATGCGCAGCATTAGCCTGCAATTCTTTTTTCTCAGATTCACTTAGATATATAATTCCTTTTGATTGATTACGATCTATACCTGGATATATACTGCTAATAAATTTAGAAAATTCATCTCGGGATAATCCATGTAATTTTCTAAATTCCTCTAATGTGCAACCTAATGATCCTTCAATTCTTTCTCGTATATATTGGAGATCTGTATCTTCTTGTTCATTTGGCTCTAAAAGAGACTCTCCAAGTGCAGGTCTAACTGGTCTACTATGTATTTCTTGAAGTAGCTTTAATGCTTCTCCAGCCTTAGAATGGCTTATTAATTTTTTAATGCCATTTGCTATGGAGGGACCGATAGCAGATTTGGACACACCTTCTTTCCCTGCTATCTCTGACTGTGATTCAGGCTTACCGTTTAAACCCAAAAATCTTTTAATGCGATCTCCTTCAATTGCTGATAGACGAGATTCCATTATTTTTGAAATTGTTTCCCAGAATTTTGTAGTATCCCACTTGTCTTGAAGGTCAGCAATAGGATCATCTTCAAGTTGATGAGATCCTGTTGGAAATTCTTGGGTATTTAATTCATGAGCTTTATCGATTAGTATAAAGTTATTAATAGATTCGCGTATTTGATTTTCTATAACTTCATTTAATTTATTAGGATGTGGAATTTTCGTTTGGACTAATTCACTTAATGCCAAAGAAGCTTCTCCGACTAAATCTAATAAGCTATATCTATTATTAGGTCTATATCGCTCCTGAGCTATTTTAAAAATATCGCTAAGATAGTACTGAACTATATCATTTGGATTTTTAGTTCTAGCAAGTGCGCGTAATGATCTAGCATCTCTAAATACTAAAGAAGACCTTTTCATCTCACGAGCAATTTGAGAATCAGCTTGTTTGCCGCTTCTTATTTTTGCTCTTAGTTTCTTTTGGCTAATTGCTTGATCTTTTGTATCAAGTGTTATTCGCATTGCTTAAAATAATATCCTATGCGTAAATAGTCATTCTAAATTGCGATTTCTAATAAATCCCATATTGATTGAGATCCAATTGATGTCCTTCACCATTGATGATGTGCAAAGAAACATTAGGGTTATTGCGATCAAGAATATCTTTGATTCTCTGAGCGTGTTCTATAGGTACCACTGTATCTTGAGTCCCATGCACTATTTTAATTTCTTGTGCAAATATCTTCGAGTAAGCATCCTCTTGATTCCATAATTTCTTGAGAAAAGGTTCTGCACGCTTCTCGTTAATACCAGCAGCTTTAAGGCTATCCACTGTATCTTTATCTCGCTCATTTAGATTCAGAGGTGCTGCTTTTAAGATCAAACTAGCAAAGCGCCCAGCCTCAGGAGAATCTTGATAGATTCTTTTCAGTGCATGAGCAAATATTGAAGTTCCTAAAGAACTTCCTTCTAGGTAAGTATCTTCCATTGTGTAGCCTAAGTTCATGATTTCAGTAGTCGCAGTAATTACATCATGAATAATAGTTTTCTGATCTGCTTTACCAGGATTTCCTGAATGACCACGATAACTTATCATTGCTACATTGAAACCACGATCAAGTAAAGCCACTGCCCGCGCGCCTTTGGCAAAGTTTCCACCAGAACCATGCAGCAAGATTTTAACCTTCTTGTTATTGGGTTTTTCAACAAACCAATATTGCAAATCAAGTTCATCTTTAGTTCTAAAAGTTTTCAATGAATCACTAGCTTTTCTTTTTGAAAGCTCTCTTCGGAAAATTGCTTTGGATTCTTCTATATCTGCTTTTATGATATCTTCAGCGCGCTTGCCATCATAACTAGCTGGGCTGTGCAAAAATCCATGTGCCCAGTTATTGATTTGGGTTTCGATTGCTGAAGAATTATTCTGTGTGGCTGAGAATTGTTTAGAGCCCATTATTAGATTCTATACTAGAGTCGCAATAAATTGCCGCGAAGCAAATTTGTTTCAGTAATAAAGCTTTCGATGAGTTTTTGTTTTTCAACACTATTCAGCTTCTTTAGCTTTGGACTAAGGACTTGAACATGAAAGGCTTCTGTGTGATTTGGATCGAAGTCTCTAGAAATTTTTAGCGATTCTTTGTTTGTTTCAATTATTTCTTTTAATTTTTTGGGATCTCTTGTTAAAAATTCTAAACGTTCTTGTAGATTCATACAACTTAACAGAAAAGCATTCCTTGACTCAGGTCTAAGTAGAAATTCTGTTTTTGCTTTTTTGAAATCAGTAGTGCTAGATAGAGAATTAAGAATTGGATCATTGACATTTAATTCTTTCAAGAAAGACTTACTATTTTGAGAGAGTATCCATTCAAGTAATTCGTTATTGAGTTCTATTCTTTGCCTCTTGATATCTGCCTCTTGTTTAAGATCAAGTCCTGTGCCTTCTAGATTTCTTTGATTTTGTTCATTTTGTATTTTTTGGCTTAAATACTGAGGTACATCATGCCAAGTATGAAGGTCTGTAAGTGTATCAATCATAGTTTGACTATTTTTTTGTAAAACTTCGATATTTGGAATTTGGTCTTTTACTAGAAGAGCGGCCGCCGCTGCCATTAATGCTACTAATGATCCAACCCCTGCATGAATAAAAGGTTTATAGCCAGTTACTTCTCTATTGATGTTCATTATTGGCTATTGATATTGGCATATTTTTTTTAATACTCTAATTAACCTAATTTATATTTAATTATTGTCCAGGAAACTGGATGAATTAAGGTATAAATTAGGGATTAACTAATTTTAGTAGGAAAAGATATTAATCAGTATTATGGCCAATAATGAAATCTAATTTATTTATTCTAGTGATTTTGATATTTATTTCATCGCAAAAAAGCCAAGCAGCTTTTACTGCGACTTCTTCCAGTCCTGCGCTTAATGCTATTAATGTGGGCAGACAACCAACTTTCATCATTAGCTATCCCACAAATGTTTGCTGGTATATGTTCATCATGAATATCAAGTTAGCTAGTAATGATTCGATTGTTGCTTCAATTCCAATGAGTAACTATAGTGGTGATGGCACGGCGACTATCACTCTAACGACAAGTGTGATATTGGCTGCCAATACTGCTTACTATCTAGAGGTGGCAGCAGCGTCCTTATATGATTGTGTTTCCAATTACAGCAATGTAAACAGCTTGTATCGACTGGATTTCACTACAGGCACTTGCACTGGTACTGGAATTTGTTCTTGTTATAATCCACCAAGTTGCATTGGTCCTTGTTTTGGTGACTTCACTCAAGTCAAACATTTATCTCCTCCTGATAATGCACATTTTATGCAGAGCTATGAAGGATTAGGAATTGTTTTTAATGGCACTGTCAGTTTAGGTGCTGGGAATATAACTATCCATAAATATGATGACGATACGGTTTTTGAAGTGATTGATGTTACTAGTAATCGTGTTAGCGGTTGGGGCACTACAAGTTTAAATATTGATCCAGTTGCTAATCTTGCAAACAATACTCAATACTATGTGAATTTCGATCTTGAAGGTTGGAGTCTTCCTGCAGATAAGGATAAATGGAATTTCTGGACTAAAACTAGCCCCAATAGCTTTACTGGGGCAGGATTGTAATAGCCATTGGTATTTTCCTGCTAAAATCGATCAATTAAAGTAGCAGAGATTCCCTATAATGACATTGAAATTCTATCCCGCAAAACACAATAGTTTATTCATTTGGTTCTGGCAGCATCTTAATTCTTGGGAATTGAAAACCAAAGTTCAGCTCAATGTTCCTCCAGCTGAAATAAAAGCTCTTAGTTCTATTCCAGCAA
>CAYQSL010000025.1:0-14482 GCA_964420165.1 uncultured Gammaproteobacteria bacterium
TTAATAACGGAAATAAAATCCCATTAGTTGCAAAAATTGAGAATAATGAGATAATAATCACAAGGTATTTTTAAAAATGGCAGACGGTAAAGTAATAGTAATAACATCAGGCAAAGGAGGAGTAGGAAAAACTACTACCACCGCTAATATTGGAGCTGCTTTGGCAAGCTTAGGTAAAACAGTCTGCGTAATGGATATGGACATTGGTCTAAGAAACCTTGATATTCTTATGGGTCTTGAAAACAGAGTAGTTTATAACTTAGTAGAAGTTGTAGAAGGTACTTGCACTCTAAAGCAAGCTTTAGTAAAAGACAAAAAATTGCCAAATCTTTGTTTATTACCTGCTGCTCAAACCAGAGACAAAACTGCAGTTAACTCTGATCAAATCAAAGCTTTAGTAGATGAGATCAAAACTGTTTTTGATTTCGTTTTAGTAGATTGTCCAGCAGGCATTGAATCTGGCTTCCAGAACAGTATTGCTGGGGCTGATCAAGCAGTTGTGGTTGTAACTCCTGAAATGTCATCAGTAAGAGATGCTGACAGGATTGTAGGTCTTCTTGAAGCAAGAAGAGATCAGTTTGCTGCGATTAATTTAATTGTAAATAGAGTTAAACCAGGTCTTATAGAAGCTAATCAAATGATGAGCGTTGATGATATTTGTGAAATCCTTTCAATTGATCTGATTGGAGTAGTTCCAGATGATGAAGACATCATTATTTCTACAAATAAAGGTGAGCCTCTTTCTCTAACTACTAATAAGTCAGCAGGACAAGCTTATAGAAATATAGCTAAAAGATTAAACGGAGAGGAAGTACCTTTCATGGACTTAAATAAAAGGCTTAACATCCTTAATAAAATAAAGGCGATTTTTGCTTAAAGGATTATTGAAATGAGAAATATTTTTCGTTGGCTTTTAGGAATTAAACATGATGGTAGTGGGCTTACAGCCTCTAACCGCATGAAAACAATGCTGGTCAATGATCGTTATCAATTACCGCAAGGCGTTATCGAACAGCTTAAGCAAGATTTTCTTTCTGTAGCAGCAAGATATTTTGATGTAGACCTTGATTCATCTGAGTGTGTGATAAAATCACTCGGTGACCGCAAAGCGTTCATTTCAGCCACAGTACCACTTTTAGGTAGAGGTATCCCAAAAGATGCAAACACAACAGGAAAACACAACTCGTCAAAAGCTTCAAGAAGAAATAGCGGCAATTTTTCGTCTACCGCTTCCTGAACTGATTTTTAAAGCACAGCTTGTGCATAGAGAATTCCATGATCCAAACGAGATCCAATTTTGTACTTTAAGTAGTATAAAAACTGGTGCTTGCCCAGAAGACTGCGGCTACTGTTCACAATCTTCACGTTATAAAACAGGTCTTAAATACGAGCCACTAATTTCCGAAGAGCAAATGCTTCAAGAAGCTAGAGATGCTAAGGCTAATGGTTCTACAAGATTTTGTATGGGAGCCGCTTGGCGTGAGATTCCTGATGGACCAGAATTCGACAGAGTAATTAATGTTGTCTCTGAAGTAAAAGCTATGGGTATGGAGCCTTGCGTTACTCTCGGTATGTTAAATCAAGACCAAGCAAACAGACTTAAAGTAGCAGGTTTACATAGCTATAATCACAATATAGACACATCTGAAGAGCATTACTCTAAGGTCATCTCGACTAGAACTTTCCAAGACCGATTAGATACTATTGCAAATGTTCAAGAAGCCGGAATTAATGTATGTTGTGGCGGCATTCTTGGTCTAGGTGAGAGCTTTGAAGATAGAGTTAGTTTTGTCGCTAGCCTGGCTTCAATGAATCCACAACCAAGTTCTGTGCCAATCAATGTACTGGTGCCTATTGCAGGCACTCCTCTTGAAGCGGCCGAACCAATTGATAAATTTGATTTAGTTCGTACTGTAGCAGTATCCAGAATTATGATTCCAGGTGCGCGTATTAGATTATCAGCAGGCAGATTAACCATGAGTGAAGAACTTCAAGCTATGTGTTTTATAGCTGGAGCTAATAGTATTCATACCGGAGATAAACTTCTTACCACTCCACTTGCAGGCAGATCTAAAGATCATGAACTTGTTGAGAAACTTGGTATGAAGGTTGCAAGTTAATTAATGTCAACAGAAAAAAATATAGTAGTAATTTGCGGCGGACTTTCAGAAGAAAGAGAAGTCTCACTAAGATCAGGTGCAAATGTTCATAGCGCCTTACAAAGACTAGGTTATAGCAATGCCGAACTCTTTGATTTCAAAGATTACAATTCACTTTCTGAGTTAATCGAAAAAAAACGCCAAGGAAAATTTGACCAAGCTTTTTTACTTACTCATGGCACTTATGGTGAAGATGGTTGTATCCAAGGTTTCTTAGAGTTACTTGATGTACCATACACAGGTTCCAATGTAGAAACCAGCGCTATATGCATGAACAAGACTCGTACTAAAGAAGTTCTTGGTGCTCATAATTTACCTATACTCAAGACTTACTTAGCTAAAGAAGTTTACGAAGATAAAACCGATCTGGATAACGATACTGAAATAATTCTCAAACCTAGTGTTGGTGGCTCTAGCGTAGGTATTACCAAATTCAATAACAAAGCTGAATTTAAGAATTTTATAGATGCAAATATTGATGTTAAAAATGAAATTGAAAAGTATTTCATTGAAAAATTTACTCGTGGTACTGAAGTAACTACAAGTATCATTGAAGCAAACTTAGACATGATCACCGAGAACAAAAATCACTGCAAGATTTTCAAAGATGGTTCATTAGTATCATTGCCAATATTAGAGCTTCGCCCAAAAAACGAATTCTACGATTACGAAGCTAAATATACTAAAGGTATGACTGAGTTTGTTTTACCTGCAGAAATAAGTACAGAACTAGAAGAAGCTATTCATACCCATGCCCTAGAAGCCTTTTATCAATTAGATTGTAAAGGTGCAGCAAGAGTTGATTTTATTATCGATGGTAAAACTAATAAGCCTTATATTTTAGAAGTAAATACTCTTCCGGGTATGACTGATACGAGTGATCTTCCAGCTCAAGCCAAGGCTGCTGGAATTAGTTACGATGATGTCGTTAAATTAATCATTGAAAATCATCATTGCGAGGAGTGAAACGACGAAGCAACCCCATCGTGGTTACTAGAAAGTAAACTAAGCACCAGAGCCACGATTAGCTTTTCGCTCTTCTCTTTTTGCTTCTCTCTCTGCTTTTCTTTCAGATCTATCCGTGTTGCCTCCTTTGCCACGACCACCATGCCTTTCATTAGTGGGTTCAGCTTCTTCTGAATCATCGGCTGTAATTAAACTTGGATCAAGTAATGCATCAAGATCTGCAAGCCTATCATCAAGCTTTTGACTTTTTGCGTCCCATTTACTGCCTTCACCACTTTCATCTTCATGATCATCAAGAAAACTTGTTTCATGATCGGAATATTTATCTTTTCTACGATTAAACTCTTCGACAACAGTGCTTCTCAGGCTAGTGATTTTATCGCCAAGCTTGGCTTTCTTTTCGGTATTATCAGAACCAGTTAGCTTGTCGTATTTTTTATCAAGCTTTTTAATTTTATTTATTTCATCAAAAACAATTTTCATTTAGTAACCCTCGTAAATTAAGGGAAACAAAGGAAGTTTAAAAGGAGGTTAAGAATCGTTATTCTGATTCTTTGTTTTTAAAATTATATTCTTCACCTTTAAGCAAACGGCGAATATTGCCACTATGTTTAATCAATACGATATAAATGAAGGCAAATATACCAAAGAAAATCACTGGCAAAGTCTCACCAAATAGCCATAACCAAATAGGTACAAGAGGCACACAGACTATCGAACCCAAGGAAGAGAAACCTGAAAACTTTACCGTAGTCACCCAAATCACAAGAGTGATCAATGCCACTATTGGATTAAGCGCGAGTAAAACACCTAAACCTGTGGCTGAAGATTTACCACCTTTAAATCCAATAAAAATACTTTTACTATGGGCAATGATCGGTACCAGAGAGAGCACAAGAAATAACCATTGCAAATCTCCAGGGAAAAGTCCTGAATAATTTTTAGCCCAGAAGACTGGCAGAAAGCCTTTGAGTACATCTACAAGTAGAACTACAAATGCTTGCCACTTACCTACAAGGCGTAAAACATTCGTAGCACCAGTACTGCCACTGCCTTGCAAAGTAAGATCTATACCAAAAGCTTTGCCCATCCAATAGCCACTAGGAATAGCTGCCACTAAATAAGTCAAACTGAAAAGTAAAATATAACTAGTTAGATTCTGGAAATTCATAATGAAGAGTTTTAGTGGTCATTAAAAAATAGTTCTTAGCTTCAAGATTCTTTGGATTTAACTTTATGGCTTGATCCAAAAGTTCTTTGGCTTCTCTGTATCTTTGATGTTTATCGATCTTAAGATCTGAAAGTTTATATAGAGCAAATTCCTGATGGACTTCAGAATTGTAATTTTTGGCTCTAGTTGTTTTAAAGTCATTTAAAACCTCAATGGCTTTTTCATAACGTTTTTCTTTAACCAAACTCTTAGCCTCGCCAAGATCTTCAAAGATCCCACAGGCTGTAACTATAAACAAAGTCAAAAATGCTGTTATGATTTTTTTAAGCACAAAGATAATGATAATGCATTAACAGATTCATGGATAGAGCAGCCCACAAAGCCATTAAAATAAGCCTTTCAGCCAAGATTTCTCTGGTGGTTTTATTACTGCTCTATTTAACTATGATTCTAAGTGATTTTATTGCACCTTATGATCCGCTTTATCAAAACCCCGAGGCAGGTTATGCCAGTCCCACTAAAATCCACTTAGATAGAAACGGCTTCTACATTTATCCACAAAAGTTTTTAATTAATGAAGAAACTTACCAAAAACAAAACATCGAAATTACTGACGGTAAAAAATACTATTTAAAATTTTTCCAAAATGGCAAAGTTTTTAGCGTAGATAAACCTGCTCATATTTATCTTTTAGGCACAGATAGAATTGGCAGAGATTTATTTTCACGTTTGGTTCATGGCAGTAAACCCAGCTTACTGATCGGCTTTCTCGGGGTACTCATAGCCTTCCCTATCGGAGCAATCTATGGAGGAATTTCTGGCTATCTTGGTGGACCAATAGACAATATAATGATGCGTCTTGCTGAGGCTATTATGTCCTTGCCAACTTTTTATCTACTTATAATTCTTTCTGCAATGCTACCTGCTAGCTTAGATAATTTTCAAAGATTTGCTTTGATAACAGTAATTCTTTCCTTTGTATCCTGGGCAGGACTTGCAAGAATCATAAGAGGCCAGGTACTTTCTATCAAATCCAAGGAGTTTATTGACTCAGCTAAAACTATTGGACAAAAAGACTATGCAATAATTCTCAAACACCTTATCCCGCATACATTTAGCTTTCTGGTTATCGCTATGACCTTAAGTGTGCCAGGCTTTATTATTGGTGAGTCAGCGTTGAGCTTCTTAGGTCTAGGCATCAATCAACCAGATCCTAGCTGGGGCAATATACTTTCTGAAGGCAAAGATCTCAGTAATATTCTCACTCGACCTTGGCTGATATTTATTCCAACTGCACTAATCTTTGCGGCGGTCTTTAGTTTTAATATACTTGGTGATTATTTAAGAGATTTACTTGATCCGAAGGCTCAGTAGAAATCGTCATCCTCGGATCACGTAGTGATTCGGGGATCCAGTTAACTAGAAGACTTCAGTAGTTTCTGGGTCCCCAGCCCTTTCAGGGCTGAGGATGACGCGCCGCACAAAATTACAAATTAACAGTCTTCTGTCCAGTAAGATCTCTGAGCAGAGTCTCATGAGCGCCATTTTCTTTCATATGCTTCAAGAAACTATTACGCAGAATTGACGGAGAAACTCTTTTAGTAAGTCCTGATTTCTTAGCAGCGTCTCTAATTAATCTAAATATTTCTCTTTCAGAAACACCTTCACCACGGCGATTTAGAATCAATTTCGAGTTCTCACCTAGGTTATTGTTTTTAATATGTTCTTGAATATAACTTGCAAGTAATTGATTAAAGGGAATTACTCTTTCTTTAAATTTATTAGATCTAGGAATAGTAATTAATTCTGACTCTAGATCAATATCAGTAATAGTAAGCTTAACCAGCTCACCAACCCTAATTCCGGTTGCATAGATTAATTCCAAAACAATTTTACTTTTCAGATCATGCTCTTCATAATCAAGTAAAATTACAATTTCATCTTCAGATAGGAAAGTACAAGTTTTGTTGCGATATTGAGAGTCTCTTTGAATTTGCATGAAAGGATCTCTACTAACTAAACCCTTCTCTCTGAGCCAAATCCAAAAGCCGTGCATAGCCGTTAGCTTACGGTTTACAGCAGCAGTAGATTTACCTTGCTCTTCTATATAACTTCTAAATCTATTTAAAGTTTCTGAAGTTAAATTAGTGAGAGCAAAATTTACATCAAGCTTATTAACGCAAAAATTATAAAAGTCCATTAAGTCGCGTCTGTAGAGTCTAAGAGAATTAAAACTAAAAATCTTATTTTCTTCGATATAATTTATGTATTCTCCTAAAAGCTCCATAGCAATTCAGTATTAGGATTATAGCTCAACAAGCGCAAGCTTGTCTTAAGATGATGAACGAAAATACAATGCCACAAAAACTTCTTGCAATAGTGCCTGCTGGCGGCATTGGCAGCCGCATGGCTAGCACGCAACCCAAACAATTTATCGAAATAAATGGTAAACCAATTTTAATCATCACTCTAGAAACCCTTATAAAGACTGGGCTTTTCGAAAAAATTATCATCTCCACCATTGATATAGATTACACCAAAGAAATCATTCAAAAGTTCCTCAAGAATCATGAGAATTTATTAATGGTTTGTAGTGGCGGCAAAACCCGTCAGGAAAGCGTTTATAAGGCTTTACAAGAAGCAGATAAATTTGCTATTGAATCAAATTTTACTCTAGTGCATGATGCAGTTAGAGCTTTAGTTAGTCAAGAAACTATTTCTCAAGTAATTAATAAAGCACTCACAACCAATGCAGCTACGGCTGCAAGAGCTGTAACAGATACTCTCAAGCTTGCTCGTCAAAAAGATTCAGATTATATAATTGAAAAAAATATTCCAAGAGAAAATATTTGGGCAATGCAAACACCACAAGTTTTCAAAACTTCTCTTCTTAAAGAAGCTCATCAAAAAGCTCATGTAGAGGACTTTGCAGGAACTGATTGTTGTGCACTAGTTGAAAGGTTAGGACAAGAAGCTTATTTGGTGGAAAGTCCTTCGAGTAATATAAAAATTACGATGCCAGAAGATATTAGTTATGCTGAAATCTTTCTAAAATAACTTTTTTCAAACTATTCCAAACTTCAAAAGCATTATTCTGACTGGTTTTACTGAAATAACTTTCAACTTTAGTTATAAATTGATGAGTAGCACCTTGTTCAGCAGTTCCAAATAAAGATAAATCATCTTGGAATGAAACTCCTTTACTTGATAAACATGTTTTAATTCGATCAAATAAATCATAAGCAAACCCAATATGAGTGCCTCTTTGAACTAGAGTATGAGTCCTAAGTGATTCTAAATATCCCAATAGTTTTTCTGCTTTTTTAATCGATATACCTTTCAGCATTTTGTCCATTTTTTTTGAATCCAGGCTTAATCCATTTACTTGAAGATCAACAAATAATTCACTTTCTAATTTATTTATTTCCTCCAGACGACTAAGTTGATTTGGAGGTACTTGCATACTCACAGAAATATCTTCAGCACTATTGTATTTAGCAATAAAAGCTCCGAATCTATCTATAAAAACCTGGCTAGTATGTGGATTTGGATGATCGCGAAAATCTTTATAAGCAAGTAGTATTCTTGCGATTTCGACACCTGTTTTTGGTATATCAACAAAGGCTGTTATAGCTTTTTCTTGATGTTCATATAACTTATGAGCAACTTTTTCATATATTTCAGCAAACCATTCTAGATTTATTGTTTGTTTATCACTTAAATTTCTCAAATAGTCACTAAAATAATTTTCTCCTTTGCTCTTGGAGTTTTCCAAAATCTTATAAAGTGAGGCTATTGGATCTAAACCTGCTATCCCCTGATATAAATTAAATTCTGAGCTAAAGACGAGAGTTTGCATAGGCAGTTAACCTACGCCAGAAAGTTCCACAATTCCTATCAGTAGGATCTTGCTCAAACGCTGCAAAACCGTCAATTAAGTCTGGTATGTTTTGATGAAATCTATCAAAAGGCAGAATCCTATTAATAACTCCCTTATTCTTTAAACACTGTTGAACTCGTTCATAAATTGCAGCTACTTTAATTTCACGATTAGAACCTACTCCAACTAATTTAAGATATGGAATCATTGATTTTTTAGTATCATCTATCCGTACTGAGTTAAGAGCTCCTTCAGGATTATTCATATATAGTTCTGTTGTGACATTTGCAAATAAATCTTTTTCTAGTTTAGATAGTTCTGAATCAGTACTATCACTATCTACTTTAGTAACTTTTGGTCCTAAAACTTCAATGTCCTTACTACTATTTGCAATGATATGTCCTATCAAGCCAGCCCAGAAGTTTTTAACCTTAGTTCTTAGAGAATCATCTGTAAACATCGAATAAGATGTAATTAAATCACTTCTATTTTTAGTCAATTCAAAGGGTATATATGACTCAATCACGCCTCGCATCTTTAATTGCCCAGCGATGCGAGTGTAAATATTAGCAATTTTAGTTTGATCATTTCTTCCTTTAGTAATCATACTTAGGTAATAATTGAGACCATTTGCCATTTCGCTATTATGCCTTTTATCTTCATTGCTAGTATCTTTTGTGGTTACTTTGAAAAGACCAAGAGCTAATTTTTCTCGAAGCTCTGGTTCTCTAGGTTTAAGCTTTTCAAAAAAATTATTCTCATGCTCACGGATTTGTCCAATAGAATCTCCATATGCTTGATCATCCAATGGAGAAGCTAAAGGAGTGCTTCCATCGTGCACTATATGAGCTTTTAATAAATTCCAAAGAGTTACAGTATTTTGCTCATTTGGTTCGGTCTTAAAAGTTACAAAGGCATCGAGTAATTCATTTTCTCTGTGTAGTTCATCATCTAAATTATCAGTAAAGGATGTTTGATCAAAAGTCCTTGAATACTCGGTTTCAATCACACCATTAGTTCTTAGATAACTAACTGTATTATCATAGATACTAGCCACCATAGCTTTGCAGCTTAGTCCTTTAATTGAGTCTAAATAGTTTTTAATAGATTCTATATTCTTAGGATCTAGAGCTTGATATAAGGATTTTCCATTTAAATCTGCAAATAATTCTGTTAATGCACTGTTTATTTTCATCGTATTAGTTATATGCTCTTGGCTATGAGCCTCTCCCTCAGGAAGAGTATCCTTAATATTTAAATCAATGATTAATCGCTTTTGCTCCAAAGGTATTCCTGGAGGTAAAGCACGAAGAATTTCTATAACAATATCTTTCTCTGGATCATTAAAACGTTGAAAATCTTGCTTAGTTTCTTCAGGTCCCTGAAAACTAACCTTCTGACCATCACGACTGAGACCTCCACTTAGACTAATAGTCAAAGGAGTTGCTGCTCCTCTTTTCTTTTGAGGAATTCCTAGAGCAACTGGATCAAGATCTAAAGTTAATTGATCATCAAATCTCTTAATAGACTTAACATGAGGAATAATATTTAACCAATCTGCTTTTGTAGCTGGAGGTTGTCCCGTGGATACAGCTTGCCAAGAAGCTTTCAACACTAACTTATCTGTTTCTGCACTTTTCTCAGTTTCTGAAGCAAACAAAGTGCTAATTAAATCTCTAGAGTGTGCAGGAATTCTTTTTAAAATTCCAGGAAAAGCATTAGCAGATATGGTTATATCTGGACTACGAAAACCAAAGCGTATATCATTTCCAGAACTTGCAATTATTAATGGTAATTTATATTCACATACTTGCTTAGGAAATCCATTTAGAACCAATCTAAACATCCTTGATAAACCTTCAGTTCCTTGTATTAAAGAAGGAAAATCACTGTCGTTTTTCAATTCTTTACTAATGTCTTCTACAGATTCGATATAAGGTAACAAATTAAATAGATCATTTTTTGTAGCGGCTCCTGTTGTTAATCTTCCAATAGAAGCTGCAAGCTCAGTTTTCTTTGATTTACCTGATAACGTAGGAGCCACCGCTCCAGCACCTCCTAATCCAGCAGCAATTAAGGCATAGAGGGCATAGAACTTAGCAGAATCATGATGGGCTTGTCTTTGTTGATCTAATTTAGCTTGCTCTGTTTCTAGTCTTGCAGCTTCAACTTCTGGATCAAATTCAAAGCCTTCAGGTGTAATTTGTGTGCCATCTTCTTCATCCGTAATAACTTTTGTAGGTTCTGGTGCCTTTGGCACAGATTTTGCTGTTTCATTCTCTACTACAGCTACAGTACCTAAACTACCAGCTCCAATACCCAAAGAAAAAATTAGTGGTCTAAAAAAATTGAATTTCATTATTTCTGTTTAAGTCCTGTGTACTGTTGTCCATCTTCTTTCCTTACTAATTCATATCCGGATTCTTCAATAATCTTTTTTAGATCCGCAGAGATTGAATGATAAGAACTATTTTCAGTTTCTCCATTGTTTACTAAATACATAAGGTATGGAAATCTATCTAGAGGATAAATTCCGCCCTCTTTGGTTCTAGTAAATAATCTTGAAGCCGGTGTATTTTTCAAGGCTTCAATTGCCTCATCTTGATTTGCAAAAGTCACAGTAGCTTTAAGATTCACTTTCTTGCCTTCTTTATAGATTTTTATTGCAATTGCATCTTGACCTGGATGAGAATAAACTAAATTGATACTTCCATCATCTGAAGCAACTCTTTCTACTGTAGAATTTTTTGGATCATAAGAACCAAATATACTCTTTTTAGCAGTAGGTCCAATTTTCTCTAAAGTTTTTAAGGCTGCATCATCAAAAGTGAATAATTTACCTGTTGCTTTTTCTTTAGAGGCATCAGCTGGACTTGTTGCCATTGGTTTTTTTGGTAATTTAGGTTTTAGTGGCTCAGATTTTTTCTCTTCTGGCATGATTGGAGTTTTGAGAGCTACTCTAGAAGAAGCTGGAGCCTTAGTTCCAGAACTTAGTTGAGCTGGTAAATCATCATTAGGCTCAACTCTAGAGCTTATTCCCGAGATTGAACTGATTGATATTTTAAAAGGATCACTTGATAGTTTTGATTTTTCTATAGATTCAAAAGGTAGTGTCCTATCTTTTGTTACTCTTATACGATCTGCACGCTTCTCAAAATCACTTAGTTTAGTTCCTATGTCAACTCCCCAATCGATTAGGTCTTGAGCTAAACCCGATACTTGATCCTCTATTAATTCTAGTGAATCAGGAGCTGGTAATGGCGCTGTTTCTGGTTCAGGGGCAAATTCAATTGGTGGTTGCATTTTATTTCTCAAAGCTTCTTCTTGAGCTAGTTTTGCCTTAGTTTGGAATTCATTATATTGATTACTAATATTAATTCCAAAAGTTTTTAAAGCTGTTAAACCATTAGGAACTTCTTTTACGATCTTTGTAAGACCTGAGATTGCTAAAGACTCTGGACTTGGTAGTTTTATTACTAGAGGTTCTGCCGCAAATTCGATTGGTGGACGTAACTCCTTTACTTCTTTAATATCTTCAGCGGTAATTTCATGAGTTCTTCTTTTAGGAGCCAAATTTAAAAGCTCAGTAACTGATAAATCTGGATATGCTTCTGGCACGACCTTTGTTGTCTTTTTATCTAGCCAAGAATCATTCACAAGGCACTCTTCATTAACAACAGGTTTTGGCACTGATTCTTTAATTTCAGAATTTTCAGGAGATGTATTTGATTCTTTATCTGGCATTGCAACGGTTGGCAATTGTGATATTTTTGGTTCAGGGGCAAATATAACTGGTGGACGTGGACCTTCATCAAGAGCTTGATTTGCTCTAAATTCCTGAACTATCTTCGATAATTTATCCGACGCAGGAGACCAAATATCTTTGTTTGATAACATCTCCCTATTTGGATTTAGTCTCTTAAAACCTTGAACCTTCTCACCATTAAAAGGTGCTACTCTTACCTCTCCTTTTGAACCCAGATGAATTAGATTCGTTTCACCATTTATCTCTACATCATATAAAAAATTACCTGCAGGTATTTGACTAGAATCCTCAAATCCAAAATTTTCTGGAGCCGAACTACGTAGTCCAGTAATTTTCTCATCAACTACTGGCTCTGGAGTCACTGGCTTTGCTGGCATCACCTTTGGTTCCGTAGTTTCTGCCACTGGTGGCATTACCACGGTTTTCTCTGCTTCTTTTGCTACAGCTTTTTCGTTAGATTGGGCAATGACTAATTTTTGCAAAGCATCATTAGCCAATTTCCAATGTTGACTTTTAGTACCTTGAGCTTCAGCCCCCCAGAGAGTTCCTTCTCTTGCTTTAGATTGTGCCTCTACTTTTGGCATCATATAGATAGGAGGATTAGCATCCTTTCTTAAATCATGAACGATTAAATATGCTACTTGAGTACCATTGATATTGAAACTTGCCTCATAAAAATTCGTTACTGAATATTTTGCTGGATCCAGACCATATTCATTCAAATTAGCCTCGGATAAAACTAAAGGTTCTGCTTGTTTAGTTTCTACCTTAACTTCGCTTGCAGTATTTTCACTTGAAAAAGTATCTTTAGGTGCCGCACAGCTTGGAGCTTGCATTGCTTGCTGGCAATTAGTTCTTAATTGCTGCTTACAGTTATTTCTTCTTGGCTGATAGTAATTAGCCGGTTGTTGAAAATATTGTTGCCTACAGCGTTTTCCCATGTTGAATCATCCTCCCAAACAATTTGCTTATTATTTACAAAGGCACTAAATAGTGTGTTTTGACAGGGAATCCCTTAGTGAAACCTTAAGTTTGTTCGAACGTAGGCGAGAATCAAGAAGTTTTACTTCTTGGATGAGCCGAGAGAGAAGGCGCAAAGCGTCATATCCAAAATATAGGATCTAAGCCAGGTATCGCAGCTCCATCAATAATTTGATTAATTTGCTTTCTAACCTTGTTTTTATAAGCTTCCTGCAAAGGATGAGATTCAGGCTTGCAGGCTTCTAAAGAAAATTTACCAGCCCATTCATCATTTTCAAGATCCTCAGCACCCAAATTACGAGCAGCCATTTCAGTACAATGATTCATTAGATTTTGTGCAAAAACAATTTCATTAGTCGGTCTTAGAGCTGCAGTAGCAGTTTCTTTAGCAAGTGATATAGTCCAACACACGGTTCCATCATCAAATCTTTCTACAGAATTGAGGTATTTACTTTCACCGCGACTACCTAGATGAGCAATTTGCCTAAGATTACGATATTGATCCACAGTAGTTTCATTGATTACAATCGGTTCAGTTTTATCAAAAGAGCAATGTTTCACACTAATAATATGATGAGCTTCATCATATTGAATAACTTGGACAAAATTAGTTTGTTGAGTTTTTTCCGATGGATAAGCGATAAGGACTTGGTTTGCAGATTCATTTCTTTTAAACCAAACTTGGAAATCTCTTTTATCAGGTCTGGTAATATCAAGCATTTGATTAAAAGCAAACTCACTTAAATGAGAATATTGTGCGTGAATCTTAGCTAAGCGTTGTTTAGTCATAGAGCAGATTCTTGACTGAAACCCTTTAGCTTCAAGGTCTTCAATAGAGCCTAAATTAGCATAGGGATCAAGATTACGCGAAGGAATAAGTTCTAGTGTTTGTTTAAATTCAGGAGAATTATGCTGAGGAAAGATTCCGACTCTTTTATCTTCTTGTGGAAAAGCAATGTTTACTTTACTTGCCTGACCAGGTTTGGTCATTAAAACTAATTCAGTAAGATTTTCTGGATCAAGTCTCTTTCCAGTTTTGCTGGAATTTTTATAAGCATAAGGACCACCAACGTAATTAAACTTATGTTCAAGTCTTACGCTCTCAGCAACTTTTTCTTCTTCTTTTTTCTCTTCATCCATCTTCTTACTTAAGATTAGCCTGGAAGAGTGGTATTTTCAAGCGGAGAGATTGGGAAGATTGGCGTTAAACCAGGTATACAAGCTCCATCAACAATTTGATTAACCTGCTTCCTTACTGAAGTTTTATACTCTCTTCTAACTATGTATTTATCCTTGGATTCCGGCACGCAAGCTTCAGGAGAGAATTTACCAATCCAGGACTGAGTTTTAGTATCAATACCTTCAGCACCTAAATTTCTTGCTGAGAATTGAATCAGTTCCTTATTAAGACCAGGCAAAAGTATTACTTCGCCATCGTCTTTCAATACTGCTGAGCCAACTATATTTTTACCAAACTTAAAATCAGAAGTAGTCCACATGATAGTTCCATCATCAAATCGCTCTAAAGAGTTTACAAAAGAATTAGAAGTAGATCCCGT
>CAYQSL010000026.1:0-13818 GCA_964420165.1 uncultured Gammaproteobacteria bacterium
CCATCATGAGAGCGATAGTGTGCTCAGCTGCAGCAATGGTATTACCTTCTGGAGAATTTACAACGATGATACCGCGCTCTGTTGCAGTTTCTACGTCGATATTGTCTACACCAACGCCAGCTCTGCCGATGATTTTTAGGTTGGTAGCGTGCTCAAGAATATCCTTTGTAGCTTGAGTTTGTGAGCGCACAAGAAGTGCATCGTAATCTTTGATAATTTTTTTAAGGTCATCTGCAGAAATTCCTGGCTTGTAATCAACATCCGATGCTTGTTTGAGGATATCTAATCCTGCTTCATCTAATTTATCGGTGACCAGAACTCTAGTTTTCATTAGTCCAATTATATGGGGTCGCACCCCCGCCGATTAGCCTCTTAACAAAATAATAATTAGCCTTAATGTAAAAACCCGAAAGCTTATAAATAGGAAGATTATCTTGGTTATGGTGGAAAGTGGAGGTACGACCCTAATGGTATTATTTTTTAAGGACTGTAATGAAAGGTAAGAAAATAATTTTAGGAATTTGTGGAGGCATCGCTGCTTACAAAGCTGTTGATCTAGTTTCACAACTTACTAAAGAAGGCGCTGATGTTCATGTAGTTCTTACTGAAAATGCAGCGAAATTTGTTTCACCACTTAGCCTGCAAGTAATGAGTGGTAATAAAATCTACTCACAAGAAATTTTAGTTTCAGAAATAAGCATAGATATTGATCACATTAAATTAGCAGATGAGGCAGATTTAGTTTTAGTTGCACCTGCAACTGCTAATGCACTTGCAAAGTTTGTTACTGGTATTAGTGATGGCATTCTCTATGATCTAGTGCTAGCAACTAAAGCTCCGATACTCATTGCGCCTGCGATGAATACTAATATGTGGGAGCATGCAACGACCAAAAGAAATATTCACGTACTCAAAGAATCTTTAAACTACCATTTCATTGAACCTGAATCAGGTACTCTTGCTTGCGGTCATGTCGGTCAAGGTAGATTGCCTGAGATCGAATCAATTATCAATAAAGCAAAATCTATTCTGGACAATAATCCAATGCCGGAAAAAAAAACTTCAGTTTCAGCACAGCCGCTAATAACTAAAACTCAGCCTGCAGTTGAAACCCAGCCACAGAGAACCATTCAGCAAGAGTCTCCAAAAACTCCAATTAAAGAAGAAAAATTCACATCTTCAACTATGTTGAATGATGAAGATGAAAACTTCCCTTCAATTGAAGGATTAGTAGGCAAAAAAATCATTATCACTGTAGGCGCTACTAGAGAAAAAATTGATCCAGTGAGATTTATTACTAATAGAAGTTCTGGGAAGATGGGTTTCTATCTTGCTAAAGAAGCGCTTAATCAAGGTGCTAATGTAACTCTAATAAGCACTATTAATATTGCTGAGCCTTGGATAAAAGATCTCAAGCTCATCAAAGTAGAAACTTGTGATGAGATGTATCATGCAGTGTTTAATGAGTTTACTAAATCAACTTTATTTACTACACCTGCAGATGCACTCATTATGGTGGCTGCAGTAGCAGACTTCAGACCAAGAAATCCTTCGGACGATAAAATCAAGAAATTTGAAGACAATAGCCAATCTAATTCCACTATTAATAACATTGTGAATTTGATTAACCAAGCCAATGATAGAGCTGGTAATTTGATGCTTGAGTTTGAAAAGACGCCTGATATTCTTTTTGAGGTTTCTAAACTTAAGCAGCCAAACCAAGTGATGGTCGGCTTTAGCGTTGAGACCGATAATGCAATTGAAAACGCTCGCAATAAAGTTGCTCATAAAGACTTAGATTTCTTAGTTGCGAATAGTCCAGATGCTTTCGGTGCTGAACAAGCAGAAGTTACTGTGGTAGCTTCCAAGAAACGTGCAGATATAATGCCTTTGGTGACTACACTTCCAAGACAAAGCAAACAAAGAATTGCTCATGAAGTTTTGAAGAATCTTGCTAAGTGTGTTGAGCATGCAGCAACTGATATTGCAAAGGTTTAGAATGAAATTAGATCAAATTTTAAATCCTTGGCTCTTAAACTCTAAGGAATATGCCGCAGGCAAGACCTTCGAGTATGTCATGGAAAAATATGGCTATAAACGAGAAGAGATTCTTAGATTAGCCGGTAATGAAAGTACTATAGGAACTAGCCCTAAGGCTATAGAGGCAGCTAAAGTAGCACTTCTTGGATCTAATTTCTATGACGAACCTGCTTCTGAACCTTTGGTTGAAGCTTTGGAAAAAAAATTCGAGCAAGAAGGTTTTGATTTAAATGAAGTCGGCGTAGTTGTGGGTAATGGTATGGATAGTGTCATTGATCACATACTTATGCTTTTTGCTAATTCATCAGCATCAGTAATTAACTTGCCACCTACTTTTATTTATTACCAATTTGTGATGCACAGACTAGGTATTGAAATTATTGATGTAGCACGCAAACTCACTAATGAAGGGTCTTCGCTAAGTTATGAAATTGATTTTACTGGAATCAAAAGCTCGATCAAAGCCAATACTAAATTAGTATTTTTATGCACACCGAATAATCCTGATGGTGGTGCTACTGAAAAAGCTCAAATTGAAGATTTAGCTAAATTTTTATTAGAGAAAAATATCATTCTTTTTGTTGACCATGCCTATATAGATTTTTCTGATAAGGAATACAATGCAACAGAGTTGATAAAAAAATATCCCAATATAGTTTTTGGTTTTACCTTCTCCAAAGCCTATGCTATGGCAGGTTTTAGAGTGGGTTATGCTTTGGTCTCTAAAGATATCCAAAAACAATACTTCAGTCACATGACGCCATTCCTCTGCACTCGTCCAAGTATTGCTGCAGCTAAAGCTGCACTTGCAGATCAAGAGCATTTAAATAAAATCATCCAGTCAAATAAAATTCAAAGAGAATTGTTGAAAGATAAATTTCTTGGACTGGGTTTTGAAGTCTTTAATACTCAGTCTAATTTTTATTTGATTAGACCGGGTGAAGAGTTAACCAAAAAGCTTTCAGAGGACTGGATTGCCACGCCAACTACGTTGGCTCGCAATGACGGGACAGATTCCCTTGCTGACTATATTCTTGAAAAGCTGATGTCTAAGGCTATAATTATCAGAGCCATGAAGAGCGTCAGCCCAAGTAGCTTACGTGTTACTATTGGCACTGCTGAAGAGAACCAAAGGCTTCTTGCAGCCCTTAAAGAGATAATTTAAATTGTTGTTTAAGCCCAAAAACTTACTAAGAATTTTATTGGATTTACTATTACTTGCTTCAGCTTTGGCTTTAGCTACTCTGACTAGGCTTGAAGGTCATATTGTTAACAATGTAGAGAAATTTATTTGGACTAAACAACTCCTTACAATTCTTCCTTTAGTTACTATTGTTGAACTTTCTGCATTATTTGCTTTCGGTACTTATAGAAGATTCTGGAGATACACCGGTATTAATGACATCTTGCATCTGGGAAGATCACTGTTTATCGCATCTTTAGTACTTTTGGTTCCTAGATTTTTTGGTTTAAGTCCTAAACACTTTGATTTACTAGCGATCTCTTATGGTGTCTTAGTAATTAATTTCTTACTCTCAACCATCTTCTTAAGTGCAATAAGAATGTTGCGTTCATATTTAGTAGAACAGAAAAATATTCGTCGCAGATTTAAAGACCTCGGTTCTAACTCTAAACAAGCATTAATTATTGGTGCAGGTGAAGCTGCGTTAGAAGTAATCAAATCTATTGCTAACCATCCAGAGCTTGGTCTTAATGTTAAAGCGGTGCTTGATGATGATACTCGCAAACATGGCATGAAAATCAATGGGGTGCAGGTTTTCGGCGCTATAGCTGATGTGAAGTATTGGGTTACTGAACTTGGTATAGATCAGATCATTATTGCAATTCCAAGTTTAAATTTAAAAGATCAAAAAAGAATTAGTTTGCTTTGTACTGAAACCGATGCTGATGTACGTATAGTCCCTGGCGTAGACCAACTTGCTGGTGGTCATGTAGAAGTAGAGAAAATTCGTAAACTAAGTATGGAAGATTTACTTGGTAGAGAAGAAGTAGACCTAGGATCAGATGAGGTCTTACGTTTCCTAGATGGTAAGCGCGTTCTAGTTACCGGAGCAGGCGGCTCTATTGGTAGAGAGCTTTGTTTGCAACTTACCACTAAATGTAATATTGCAAGTATGTGTTTACTTGGTAAAGGTGAGAATTCAATTTTCGAAGCCTTCCAAGATATCAGAGAAGCTAAGCTCAAAAATCCTAAACTAACTATCGAAACAAAAATCTGCGACATTCGTAACTACGACAGAATGGATAGAATTTTCAAAGACTTCAAACCTGAAGTTGTGTTTCATGCCGCAGCACATAAACATGTGCATCTTATGGAAGTCAATCCTTGTGAGGCTTTTGAGAACAATGCCATCGGTACTCGCAATGTAGCTAAGCTTTCGGGCATTCATAAAGTAGAAGCTTTTGTTTTAATTAGTACTGATAAAGCAGTAAATCCTACTAGTATCATGGGTTCAACTAAGAACCTTGCTGAGAAAGTAGTACTTCTTCTCTCTAAAGAATTCCCAGAAACTAAATTTACAGTAGTGAGATTCGGTAATGTGCTTGGTAGTAGAGGCTCAGTAATTAAAGTCTGGGAGAAGCAACTCCAAAACGGCTTAGCAATTACGGTCACTCATAAAGATGCAATTAGATTCTTTATGACTATTCCTGAAGCTTCGCAGCTTGTGATTCAAGCAGCAGCTAAAGCTGCAAGTGGGCAGATTATGCTTCTTGATATGGGCGAACCGATTAAGATCTATGAACTTGCAAGACAATTCATTAGACTTTCTGGTTTCGATGAAGAAGATATTCCTATTAATATTATTGGACTTAAGGACGGCGAAAAGCTTTATGAGGAGCTGCTTACAGCAAGCGAGTTTGTTGACTCTAAGCTTACTGAAAAAATTTACAAAGCTAAGATTGACTTTGAACTTGATGACCAAGAATTTGCTGAAAGCTTTGAAGATATAAGCAGTCTTGCTCGTGCAAATGAACACGATAAAGCAAAAGATGCAATTAGAACTTTAGTTAGAAAATTGCGTCATCCTCAACCCGAAGGGTTGGGGATCTAGTCTTACGCTATTGGAAATATTGTCTGAAGTTTCATCGCTAGGTTCATATCACCTTTGATTTTCAGCTTACCTTGCATAAAAGCCATTTGTGAATTTAATTTACCTTCACGAATCGCCATCCAATCTTTATCAGCTAGAGAAATTTCTACTGAAGGAGTTGGTACTCCACCTTTAACGAGCTCGCAAGTGCCACTTGCAATTTTGAAAGCCCAAATTCCGCCTTCAGGGCCAGAAATATTGAATTGATAACTTGCATTTGTGTTTGCTGCCGCACTTGCATTGAAGTGCTTAGACATTTCTTCGAAAACATCACCGATTTTAACCATATGAGTTTTAGTCTAACATCCGGGTGTAAATTCATCGAATTTGGTCAATAAATGGCTTAAAATCTTGCTTTTAGCTTAAGTAAAGGTTAATGAACCTGCAATACATCCCCTCTTGCTGTTATCTTTATATATAAGTACGGATTTGATAAAGTAATGGATTTAATAAAACACTTTTGGAAAAGCCCAGCCGCAGCTAGACCCGCCAAACCAAGGACGTCAAAAACTCCTTTGGAATCTACTGAGCCTACAACTACAGTAATTACACCTTTAAGACCTATCAGAAAAAAATCCACAACTACTGCTGGCGCATCTTCAAAACCTAAAACTAATACCAGTGCTACAAGAAATTTTTTTCAAAGATTAGATACAGATCAAAGTAGAGCAATAAATCTAAGGCTTGCTTATCAAAAACCTTGGCTTGATAATTTTGAGACTACAGCTTTAGAACTTAAATTTAAAAATATTAAAAGAGAAGATGAAACAGTTGATTTTGCAAGTAAGGCTATTGCAGGTTTCCCTGGATCAGGTCTTACTACAACTCTTGCCGCTAGAGCCTTAAAAGCATGGCGCGAAGGTGAATCGATTCTCATACTAGCTGAGCATGACCATGACAAATTAAAAATTGCTCAAACCATGTTAGATCTTGCAAGCCCAGTTGAGAAAGAAAAAATCAAAGCAGATATAGGGCTGAGACCTAGTGAGCATAAAAAAATAACCATCACAAATCCTGGAACTCTTATAGCAAAAGCTTCACGTGGATCAGGAACTAGGGCTGAGACGACAGTAGCTGAGCAAATTACAGAAGCTAAGCCTATAGAGGCTTTAAGTAAGGATATAAAACATGTTTTTATTGATAAGGTTAATCGTTATGCTGGCGATCCTAATAAAGAAGGTAGAGCTAAATTAATTTTAGATATACTGAAACAAACCAATTCTACTAAAGCAAATCCAACTCAAATTTTTGGAGTGAGCTCCACGCCCAAAGTAATTAATGAAGATGAAAAAGCTGAATTAGAACTAGCGGCTGATAAGGCTAATGACATTGCTTTTACAAGATTATTTCCAGAAAAGACTCATGTAATTGAAGGAGAAAGTTACCAGGAATTAAGAGCAATAAAGGTTGCAAGAGATGTTGAATTGCAGTCTTTAACTATTGAAACAAAAGGTATAAGACCAAATCAATATGGTCAATTATTTGAGTCTAAGCATGATGAAAAAACCAAAACTACAACTATAGATAGCTCATCTGCTATTTATAATTTAGCTCAGAATACTATTAATGGCTCTCTTGGTAAAACTAGGATTATGACTCATACAGCAAGAGCGGCTGATGATTTAGCTAAAGTTCTAACTGTTTTAGGCAAGCAAAGTGCTGCTGTTACTTCATATCACAAAGGACATTACCAAGTAGTAGCTAAACCTGATAGTGACACTGAAGCAGCGAAACTTGAAAAACTAGTAATTGATGGTACGACTCATTATTTACAAGCTGTAACTCAAGATGAAAATGAAATTCTTCATTCCTTTGAAACAGACTCAAGTTCTAATGTGATTATTGATTACCAAATTCTCAATGGTCATGATAGTCCTAAAGTAGATACTCTAATATTTTTTAATGGCAGTACTTGGGAACCTAAGATGTTAAGAGCCCTTGGTCAAAGTGCTTGTGATACTAATGCATCAAAGCCATTAACTGTTATACATTGTGAATTCCAACATGGAAATGTAGAAGAGCAAAGTATAGAAGAAACTTTAGAAGCAATATTAAACAATAAAGCACCATGGTGGGATCTAGCAGTTAGTCCTAGCCCGTCTTCTACGAGAACTACTGGTGGTTTAAAACTAGAAGAGCAGCCAAGTAGTGGAAATCTTAATTTATCAAATGCAAAACACATAGTCGAGGCTGATGAAAAAAATGAGGCTTGGATTAAAGAAGGTTTAGAGCCTATTTATTGGTTGCTTAAACCAACTTCAAATCATCAATATCCTCAAGAAGGCAAGGATATTTATTTAGGGAAGCTTGAAAATCATTTTAAGAGTCGAGGCAAAACTTTAGATATAGATGTACTAGAAGGTAAAAAAAGAGATCCTGAACAATTTGCCAAAATTATTGATTTCAACCAAAAGCTTTTGGCTAGATTGTTTCCAAAGCATCATATTTATTCCAATCCCGAAGCTTATCAAATTCACGTAGCAAGTATTGCTCCGAGTTTAGTTGAATTAGAAGCTAAGCATCAAGGCTTTGCTGAAAAACTTACTGAAGCCTTATATCTGAAAGATTCAGAAGATAAAACTAAAGT
The DNA here is from genome assembly GCA_964420165.1 of uncultured Gammaproteobacteria bacterium. GTDB lineage: Bacteria > Cyanobacteriota > Vampirovibrionia > LMEP-6097 > LMEP-6097 > CAYQSL01. Next base: position 7,741 of record CAYQSL010000026.1, read on the forward strand.
ACGTAATGAAAAATGGTTGACAAGGCTAGATGGTTTATTGGGTTTGCATGATCACTCAAATCAAGCTGTTAGAGCGCAATACAGATCAAGAAAACTTGCTGAAGTTTTAACCAAGCTCTATGGTCCTGAGTTTTTCTGCTTCCCAAAAAACATTGAAACAGCAGTTCAGGTTCTTAATGGACAAACTGTTAATAAGTTTTTGCTTACTTATTTAGCTCAAGCTTGCAATCCAAGTGCCGATGAATTAAAGAATCTTAAAACTGAATTTCCTGGAATGTTTGCAAACGAAAGTTCAAGGTCCTTTGCTGATTTACAAGAAACGATCCTTAGTAAGTATCCTCAGCCTCCAAGTGAAGCAGATAAAAAAGAATTTTTCACACAAACACTTTATAGAGATCTAGAAATAGATTTGCCAAATTTAATAAGAGCAGCCATATATCTGACAAGAGATTCTGAGCAGCCTATTAGAGCTCAAGATGAGCTAAAGAGTGATATTCAAAGCTTTTTAGAACAAGCTGAAACAGCTTTGTTTACTCAAGAACAGGCGCTTGTGAATGATGGAAAATATCTAGATGAAATTACAGAGCTTGCCAAACGTCATTTAGAGCCTCTAACTCAAGAAGTACTTTTTAATCAGTTAATTAATAAAATTTGGGAAGATGCAGAAGTTAGAGAGTCAGAAAGCTCTACAGATCATCGTAAGTCACAAATGCGCCCTGATACTTTGGCAACAGAAGTAATAGGAATCAAAGCTAATCCTAAATATGAATCTATAGATTTGTTAACTGCAAATAAAGACTGGTTAAATTTTATTACGAGAAGAACAAATCATATAGTTGATTTAGAAGCTCTTTCAGGCTTGCAGATTGGAACTAAGGCTCGTTTAATGACTGCAATTCAGGATTTCGCTAAGTCTAAAGTATGGATATTAACTTCTGCACAAATTAATCTACTATGCGGAATTGATAATCCAATTAACCAAAATGATCAAAATCTTTTGAGAGAATTTGTTACTTATATCGGTGCAGATTTAAATGAAGCTGTTTCTAATTTCCCTGAACGTTTAGGTGTAAGAGATTTAAGTGAAGCTGCTTTGATTACTAAAGCGGTATTAGAAAAAATAGATAGAACCGGCTTTAATTCTAATTTAGCAAAATTAACCAATGGTGCTACTCTTGATCCAGAACTAATTGCAGAATTTTTGTTCAAGGAGAATCCTGCTTATTTGTTACATCCATCTAATGTGGCATTTTGGATTGAATGTATTAATGGGAAAGACTCTTGGTTCAATATTGCTAAAGGACGAGAGTCAAGACAAGATATATTGAGAAAATATATTAGTTTTCTTGAGGGCAAAACTAAAAGTTCAGAAAATACAGTTCAGCTCAGAAATATTGTAATTGCTTTACCTAAATTAACTGGCATCCTTGATAAAGATGAATTAGCTGCTGTGATTCAGAAACGTTCTAACCTTGCGAGTATTACAGGTCGCGACGTTAGAAGAAGTGATAGTAAAACAATAGAATATGTTAAAAAGTTAGGAGAAAGTATTGGCTTAGATTTTAATACTATGAGTAATCTTGCTGAGTTAAAAGATCCAAGAGAATTTTATAAAGAGCCTGCACGTTTAATTTCTATGAAAACAGGGCCTAGCGCTAGATTATTTAATCAGCCTGGAACATCTTTATTCACAGATGAGCAAGCAGAAGCAATATTGACTAGAAATCTTTTGAAAGCTACATTAGGTGCTGGTTATAGCTATATTGATAATGGTGGCTTAAAAGAAATTGCAACTATAGTTCCCACAAGAAGGGATCCTAATATAACTAAAACTCTTTATATCTATAACGATAAAGTAGTTTTTATCAGCGAAGATAAAGATTCTACTGTTGATATGGTTAGCGTACAAACATATAGCTCTGAGTATAGAGATGGTAGCTGGCAAGAAGTAGTTCAAGAAAATCATACAACCGCAGATGAAAAGACTTTAAAAGAGGTTTTCCAAAAACTTAAAATGAAGAATCCAAAATGGTCACAAAAATTAATTGATCATTTGAATAGACCACTTGCAGAAATAATTAATTTAATGGTTAATTTTGGGATGACTGAAATTACTCTTCATAATGCAAGCCCAGAACTTAATCAATATAAATTAGAATTAAATCAAATTTATAATATTATTTTCGGTGATGAAACTGTAATAAAAAAAGATTCAAGGAATACAGAAGTTTTTAGAAAATGGCTTGCTTATATAGGAATGGATGATCTAGATGAGGTCATTGCAGAGTTTCCTAAGTTAACTGGTGTTAGAAGTTTAGTAGAATTAAAGTTAAGCTCGGATCTATATCGCAGTAAGAATAAAGTCACATTTGATTTTACGGCAAACAATAGTCCAAATAGACCTGAAAATATTCTAACGAATAGAATTCTTCCTAATGCAGGTATTCGAATTGATGATATTAAGGATTTCGCTGATTATAAGTTGCTTAAAGCGCGTTACAGTGAAGGTTTTAAAACACTTCTTGAAGATCATAATTTGGAAAATTTAATTGAACCAATGTTTAATAGTAGTGATGCAGGAATTGCGGAATTCTTAGTTAATACTCAACTATTCTCAGACGTAAATAATAAATTTTCAAGAGATGTAAGAGTCCCTGAAGCAAATTTATTATTCAGTGTATTGAATAATATTATTGAATATAGTGGCTTTACATTAAATGATCAGAATGACCTTGTCCCTGCTTATATGGCTGATGCAAGATTTGATTCTGCTACTGGAGCATGGATTCATCAAGTTTATAATCAAGCCTTTTTAGCCCTTAGAAACTTAGAAGGAAAAATCAAAGAAAATGAGAATTTAAGAATGAAGTTTTTCCAAGTAATAACTGACTCCAAACTTATTCCAAGAACTGAAGAGAAATGGGCTTTACGTAGATTAATAAATGACTTTTTTGCTCAAGAATTTACTTTTCCACTAAATCTTACAGATGGAACATATGAAGAAGTTGTAAATGCTGCTGTTGCAATTTTAGGGGGGGATGCTGTTTTAAAATCTACTAATCATCAAGTAAAAGAAAAAGGCTTTGCGATTTTAAGAAAGTTTCTAAACTTCGCTGCCAGAACTTATCCTGGTTTTGCTGAAATCAATAATGATGAGGCTTTGAGAGAGATTTTAGGGATTGGAAAAGTAGATGATAATCAAAATGCTAACCCACAACGTGCTATTGATTATATTAGAAGTAAACCATTAGAGCATTGGACTAGTATGATATCAAGCGCTGGTGCTATTCAAAATTTTGAAGAAGAACTAAAGCAATTTAATGTAAGTATCGATAATGTGTTAGAAGCATTTGGTCTTGCTGATGCACATTTCAAGGAAACATTGCCTGAGGGTTGTGATGTTCTTGTATCTGCGATGATTGGAAAATTTAATAGAAGTAATCTTCAAGAAAGATCACAAATTGAACATTTAAAAATTCTTGCGATTATCAATCAGGTATTTCCAAAAAATGATTCTGGTGAAACTCCATTCTATTCTTATGTCGATAAAAACCCTAGTTCCCTTGAACAGCATCTACTTACTACTAATGGTGTAGATTTAGTAGCCAGATTTGATAATACAAAGCCTAGGCTAGAAGTAAAGTTAGTAAAAGGTAAGTGGGTTCTACAAGGATCTGAAACAGCAGGAGCACCTCCAGTAGTAACTGTTGCTCAAATAGCAAAAACTTTCCAGGATAAAAATCTTAGCAATAGATTATTAAACATCAGAAGTGAAGCTCAAATGACAGAAGCTCTAAGCAGTATAGCTAATGAATTTGGTATGTCTATCAAAGAATTATTTAAACAACTAGATTTAGATTTTGTTGTTAATGATAATGGAACAATAAATTCAACTTGGATGGCTTCTGTTCTAAGGCAGATTAATCAAATTGTTGTCGTCTCTAAACTTTTGAACCCAACTGAAGGAGCTAATATAAGTCCGTCAGATTTAATAGGTTTATTGTTACGGAAACGCGCTCTTGCAATTAATTATAATGAGGACCCTGCAGATGAAACAGTGGCAGTATCAATTCCAATCTTCAAGAGAGGTGGTAAAGAAGTATTAGCTTTAACTGTCACAAACAATGCTATGCAGGTTGTTAACTCGAATACTAGAACAACTATAGATAAATTTAATTATAAGAATATCTAAATTTATTATTCCTTTCTCCCCTCAAACCCAATCGCACACTCAGCTCCCAGTAGCACAATCTGCACGGTGTAATAAACCCAGAACATCAGTATTACTAAAGATCCCATTGGACCATAGAAGTTTTGAATAGTACTTACTGAGAAATATAAAGCCAGTAAATATTTTCCAATTTCGAAAAGCATTATTCCTGTAACTGATCCTGCAATGGCTGATGACCATTGGATTTTACGCCTTGGTAAGAATTTATATAATGCCAAGAAAACTCCACCTAAAACTACTGTGGAAACAAGGTTGTTAATGGCATGAAAAAAAGCAATATCTGGCAAATTAGTTCTGAAACTCATCCCGAGTTTATTGAGAGTGAAATTCACTATCAAGCTCAGTGATATTAAAAAACAAGTAAGTGAGACTAAAATCATTGAAACAATTTTTTCGTTAATGAAATCTTTAATCACGCCTTTTGATTCTCTTGTTGGTGTTTTATAAATGTCATTCAAAGCTTGTCGAAACTCAGTAAAAATTTTCGTTGATGCATAAAAAAGAATCAAGAAACTAATTAAAGAATTACCGAATTGAAAATTTGCTGAACTACTAAATATTTCTCTAATCGCGATAATTACTTCTGAACCTGTGAAATTTAGCAGCCATTCTAGTAGTACCGTCTCGACAACATCTTTGTGGAAAATTAGAGTCGCAAGATTAAGGCTCAAGAATAGTAATGGTGGAAAAGAAAAGAGAGTATAAAAAGTAATAGCAGCAGCTTTATCCGAATTTTCATTGGCAAGCCAGTTCTTGGTAATTTCGCTTACAAATTTTGATTTCTGCCCCATAAAGCTCATATTAAAATGCTTTCACTGAGAAGAATTTGGTCAAGACGATTTTATGATGGACAATAAGTAAAAGTATTTTCATCTTTTATTAATGGAGCTTCTAGGCCTTCTGCCGATCATAGAGGATAATAGGACAATATGAGACTCAGAGAATACGAAGCAAAGGCATTATTTAAAGAAGCGGGGATTACAATACCAAAAGGTAAAGTAATTAAATGCGCTGAAGAAGCCTTCTCCATAGAGAATTTCCCCTGCACACTAAAGACTCAAGTACTTACGGGTGGTCGTGGCAAAGCTGGTGGTATTAAATTTGCAGATAACGCAAGTGACGCTTACCAAAAAGCTCAAGACATTTTTAAATTAGAAGTTAAAGGCGATTTGCCAGTTGCAATTTTGGTTGAACCAAAAGTTGTAATCAAAAAAGAAATTTATATCGCTATCCTTATTGACCGCGCTTACCGTGGTCCTATCCTTATGGGATCTTCTGAAGGTGGAGTAGAGATCGAATCTTCTACTAACATCCAAATCGTTCCAGTTCCAGGTGGAAATTACCATTCTTACCTTGGTCGCAAAATGGCTGCTCAACTAGGTTTCAAAGGTAAAGAACTTTTGAAAATGGCAGATGTAATTAACAAACTTTGGGCTGTTTATACTAAGTTTGATTGTGATCTTGCTGAAATTAATCCACTAATTATTGATGGCGATGATAATTTCTTAGCGCTTGATGGAAAAGTTACTATCAATGAAGATTCATTAAATCGTCAACCTAGATTCGATGGCATGCTTTCAGAGCATCTTACAGATCTTGGCGAAAGAGAATTCAAAGGTAAAATGTGCGGTTTAAATATCGTTGAACTTGAAGGCAATATCGGTATTCTTTGTAATGGTGCAGGTTTAACCATGGCAACTATGGACTTGGTTTTCCACAAAGGTGGCAAGCCGTCTAACTTCCTAGATGTTGGTGGTGGCGCGAACAAAGAGCACGTAACGCGCGCGCTGGACTTGGTTGCATCAGATGAAAATGTAAAAGTTCTTTTAGTAAATATCCTTGGTGGT
>CAYQSL010000027.1:0-809 GCA_964420165.1 uncultured Gammaproteobacteria bacterium
CTGAAAACAATGGCAATATAATTGATTCACAACAACATTCACTAGGACTTGATTCAAGATTCTTTATGCGTTTAGTAATTGATGCAAGTGATTTATCAATTCCTTTAGAAGATGTAGAAAAGAAATTCCAACCTATTGCTGATAAATTTTCTATGAATGTAAAGTTTTCTTATGCAGCAAAGAACATGGCAATCTTTGTTTCTAAATATGATCACTGTCTTTATGACATTTTGCAAAAGACTCGTTATGGAGATATTAAAGTTGAGATTCCAATCATCATTAGTAATCATGCAGAATTAGAATCTGTTGCAAAAAGTTTCAATGTGCCATTTAAACATGTACCAATTGAGACGAGTAAGTATGCAAATACAGCTGAAGCTAAAAAAGTACAAGAACAAAAAATGCTAGAAATTCTTGCACCGATGAAAATTGACTTCATTGTCATGGCAAGATATATGCAAATTCTTACTGAGGATTTTATAAATCATTATCCGTACAGAATCATCAATGTACATCATGGTTTCCTGCCGTCATTCAAGGGTGCTCACCCATACAAGCAAGCCTACGACAAAGGTGTAAAAATCATTGGTGCAACAGCTCATTATGCTACTGCTGACTTAGATATGGGACCAATTATTTCTCAAGATGTAAGTCCAGTGAATTACAAACATAGTGTCGAAGATTATGTATCAATAGGTAGAGATATCGAAGAGTCAGTCTTTGCGCGCGCGATCAAAGCTCATGCTGATGACAAGATTATTGTTTACGAAGAGCGTACTATAGTCTTTAATTAAAAGATGACAGTTATG
>CAYQSL010000027.1:819-13247 GCA_964420165.1 uncultured Gammaproteobacteria bacterium
TTTTTTTAAAATACTTTCTTTATGTATATCTTTATGACAGTTATGACAAATAATTTCGTTGAGCTACACAGAAATAATTTAAAAAAACTTGAAGAGATAAATTTAAGACTTAGTGACGCTTCTTTACAAGAAAAAGAAAATCGCGTTAAGGAAATTGTTGATGCTGTAAAACTCAATGGTGATAAAGCCATTGCTGAATTTACCAAAAAATTTGATTCTTTTGATGTGGATATGAGTGCCGAAAGTCCCTTCAGAATAGAAATCGATCCACGTAATCATCCAAATTTTGACTCTTTAGGTCATGAATTAAAAGAAGCAATTTTAACTGCTAAAGAAAGAATTACTAAGTTTCATATTAGTGAGTTTAATTTTCTCAACCTTGGTCAAGGCTGGTTAATTGATGGTGAGCTGGGTGAGAAACTTGGAGTGAAGTATAAGGCAATCAATTCTATTGCTGCTTATGTACCAGGTGGTCAAGCTGCATTGATCTCTACAGTGCTGATGACTATTATTCCAGCTAAAGTTGCTGGAGTTAATCGAATAGTGCTTTTAAGTCCACCACCAATCGCTAAAGAAATTTTGGCTGTTGCCGAAATCTGTGGAGTAAATGAAATTTATGCAATTGGTGGCGCGCAAGCTATTGCGGCACTATCTTTTGGAACTGAGTCTATAAAGCCTGTTGACAAGATTGTTGGACCGGGAAATATTTATGTAAGCCTTGCTAAGAAAATTTGCTTTGGAACTGTGGGTATTGATGGCATTTATGGTCCAAGTGAACTTGCAATTCTTGCAGATGAAACTGCTAAGGCAGATTTAATAGTAAGTGATTTATTGAGTCAACTAGAACATGGTTCTGGTTTGGAATCAGTGCTTTTAGTTAGTCTTGATGAAGAACTAATTCCAAAAGTAAAAGCTGAATTTGAAAAACAAATTTCTGAATTAGAGGCGGCTGGTAAAACAAAAGAGCAAATTCAAACTATTAGAAATTCTATGGAAAAGTGGAGTGCACTTTTGTTTAGTGATGTTATGGCTAGAGCTTGTGACCTAATTAACACCTATGCTCCAGAACATCTAGAATTACATTTGGGTGAATTGAATTCTGAAAAAGCACAATATCTAGTTAATAATGCTGCGGCAATATTTATTGGTAGTAATTCTTGTGAGAGTCTTGGTGATTATGCTGCAGGTCCAAGTCACTGTTTGCCTACAGGTAGAACTGCAAAATTTTCTTCTGGTTTACAATGTCTAGATTTTATGAAAAGAAGCTCAGTGATTGATTTTTCTAAAGTCAATAAATCTACAAAACGTTTTAATGAACTACTAACACAAGTAGCAATTTTGGCTAGAGCTGAAAAACTTGAAGCCCATGCAAGGGCAGCTGAGAAACGTAGGATTAGTGATGATCGCTAATAATAAAGTTCTTCATAAATATCTTCTGAAAAAATTAGGTCGCGAAGTCGGTAAAGGCAAAGTAGTTTTGCATCTTAGTGATGAGCAAGAACAAATATCTACTTTAGTCTCTGAAAAAAACAGCTATGTAAAAGTCTCTCAATTAGCTGATCTCGGCTCGCAGAATTTTGAATTCAAAAAAAACATGTTTGGCTGTGTGATTGCAGATATGGAAATGCCGGAATTAGATGAATTTGATAGTTTCGTTGATTATGCTAAAACTACCTTGCTTATTCCTGGTGGGATGCTTGTAGTTATTGCAACTAACTTAGCGAGTTTTGAAAATATTGTGGCACTGATTTTCAATAATGATCTGCCGAACTTCAAAAGACCCTCTAGAGCTGTTAGTCCAGGATTCCTTAGAGAAAGATTATTGAAAGAAGGCTTTGCTTTGCAGAACCGCTTCTGGATCTACGGTGAAACTATGATGGTCATCGCTAACTTAAAGTAGACTTACCGTGAAATCGCCGATAGCTGCGTTACGCTCACCTCTCGGAGAATCCTCATTTACGCCAAGTAAACTCCGGCTCCTCGGGGGATTCGCAAGCCTTGCTCTCGACAATTTGACGGCAAGTCTAGAAAGTACTTTAAATTATATCTTCGAGCAGTCTCTCTAACTTCGCTCCCCGTGAAGCTTTCACTAGAACTATATTTTTCTTTTCTGAATCAAGTTTACTTTTTAACTCAGCACTGATATCTTCGATACTTCTATTACGCGCGTCGATTAAAGTAAAATCTGAATCAACACTCTCAAGTGCTTTGAGTTTACTAAAAAGCTCTGTAATTAAACTAGGCTCGGATTCAAGAATGTCTCCGATTGCAGCTATTTTTCTCTCTTCTTTAAACTGCATGACTAAGGCGTTTGCAGAATTGATTACTGCTTCAGGATTAGCATTATAAGTTTCATCTATGAAAATATTGCCTAGGCGATCTTTTAGAAATTCACCACGTCCTTTGCCTGGATTGTATTTTAAAAGATTCTCTTGGATAGTTTCATCTTTAAGTCCTAAAAGTCTTGCAACTATAGCAATAGCGTTAATGTCAGCATTAATTCCTTCTGAAATTAGTCCATTGATTTTAAAGTTTGCTTGTGAATCAAATGCATAAATATTCTTTGCTTGAATTTTTTTATTGGTATTAGGATCTATAAATTCACGATTGCTAAGAAACTCATAAAGCTCCTTATCGATTACAAATGTTGATGCTAGTTCTATAAAGCCTTTATAGTCACTAATGCCACTTAAAATTTCTAATTTAGCCTTCCTTATATTGTCTTTGGAACCTAAGAGTTCAATATGCGTAGTGCCAACATTGGTTATTAGAGCTATATTGGGATTGCCAGTATTGGACAATAGTTCTATCTCTTTAAGTCCACGCATTGCCATTTCAAGTATTAATACTTGAGTATCTTCCGGCATAGAAAGAATGGTTTTCGGTACACCAATTTCGTTGTTGTAATTAGCTTCAGTTGCATGTACTCTATATGCATTTCCTAAAGCAGCTTTCAGAATCTCTTTAGTAGTGGTTTTCCCTGAACTGCCAGTTATGCCAATGCATAAAGGATTTACAAGAGTTCTGTATATATTAGCGATACGATGATAAGCTTCTAAGCTCGATTTTGCGAGAATGATTTTTTTTGTATGCTCACTTGGAATATTTTCAAATCCTTCTTCAGCTATTGCTAAACAAGCACCTTTATCTAAGGCATCATAGATAAATTTATGTCCATCAAAATTTTCTCCTTTAATTGCAATAAAGAGATCCCCTTCTTTTATAGAGCGACTATCAGTGTTAATAGAAGTCACTGTATTAGGAATTTCGCTGAGTGAATTTACCTCTTTTAGGAAAAATTTTATAGATTTAAGCAAAGTATTATTCATTGTCTTAATGGAGCCTTAACTCTCGTACGTTATTTATACTACATGAATTTCAAGGGGAGGAAATTTTTAATTATGAAACGTATTTTAGGTCATTTTAGTATATTACTAACGTCATTTTGTTTGTTATTAGGGTCAAATGCTTATGCGGCAACTAAGCATAAAAGCAGCTATGTACCTCTAGACTATATTACAGGTACTAATTCAGATTTAGCTTTAGAACTACATGAAAAAAGCTTTGATCTTGATTTAGCTAAAACTAGAAATATGAGAGTACGTTTGAAGGCAAGAAAGCTTTTTCAATCTATTCCTAATTCTGCAAGTTTTAAAGTAGAACTTTATGAAGTTAAAGATGCTCAAGCTGATAATTTAATCAGTGCCCAAACGGTTACTGTTAACAGAGGTACTTCTGACAAAAATAGAATTCTAAGTATCGATGCAGGTGCATTTACAACTAGTTCTAAGAAATTAAAATTCGTGATTTATGACACAGAAGGTAACTATGTGAATACTTATGAAACTACAGTTACTGCAACAAATCTCGATACACAACCGCAAACTAGCTCTAATATTGAGCTTCCTGATGCAAACTGTGGTGCTGAGTTTGGCGATTGTCAAATGAATCAATTCTTCAGAAAAGTTACTTTTGAAGCTAAAAAACAAAGACAAGCTAGTACTAGAGTTGTAAAAGACAATAATGGTTTTTATAAAGTTACTATCCCTCTACCTAGAGAAGGATTTAAATCTTACAGAGGTTCTAGAGTTAGAACTGCTAATGCTGGTGGTGGTAATGGCGGTGGAACTGGTACAAGTTCATTTGGAGAAACTATTGATGCTTCAGTTTTAAGACTTGGTGAAAGTGCAACAGATCATACTGCTCTTAGCTATGATGCTGCTAATAATCAATTAGAAATTGGTTTTGCTGGAACTACTGCTAAAACAATAGTTGTTGGTGACGATGGTAAGGTTGGAATTGGTATAGATCCAGCAACTGCATATTTAGATATTAAAGGTGGCGATACAGCAACACCAGGTTTAAAACTTGAGCCAGGTGTACTTACTTCAACTCCACAAAATGGTGCTGTTGAATTCGATGGATCAAATCTTTACTTCACTAAACAAGGTGTTAGAAGCTTAATTGGTGCTGGTGCTCAAGGTCCAGCTGGCCCTGCTGGTCCAGCCGGTGCTAATGGTGCTGTAGGTCCTCAAGGTCCTGCGGGTCCAGCTGGTAGTGTAGGCAACGTTAGTAAATTAGTTGCCCCAGATGGAAGTCCAGATCCAGCTCTAAGTGTTGATAATGACGGTAATATCGGAATCGCTACAACTACTCCAACTCAAAAACTTGAAGTTGCAGGTAACGTTAAAGCTGTAAGCTTTATTGGTGATGGTTCTGGTTTAACTGGTATCAATGTTAGTAATACAACTATCAACAACACAACTATTGTTGGTGGTACTGCAACGCTCGACAAATTAATTTTAAAACCAGCGATGCAAAACAATTTGACAAATGTTAATCCAATTGTGGCTTCTGGTTCTTTAATTAGAATTCAAGGTGCAAGTGGTCCTGTTGACTTTGCTCCGGGTGCAACACAAATTGATGTAGTTGGTGTTGCTGATGGACAAGTTGTTGTTCTTAAAGGTATTAGTAATGCTAACTCTGTTACTCTCGACGACGGTTCTGGCTTAGAACTTAGTGGTGGAGTTAAATTTATTATGGGTCTAGGTGATACTTTAACTCTTGTTTATGATGCTCTTACGGGCAACTGGGTTGAGTTAAGTAGAACCGATGTATAAATAAATTATTCCCGGAAAGAGTTTTTAAATAACACTTTCCGGGAATTTTCTTATCTAGTGGGTTTTTCAGGAAGGAAATTTTTTAATATGATATCAAACAAAATATTTAGGACTGCAATTGCTTTGTCATTAACTTTACTGTTTATGGCCCCGCGACCTGCAAAAGCTATACCTATAGGTAATGATATTGAGTATATTCCGTATCCGCGAAATTTAGGAGTTGGCACAGATCATCCTGATAGAAAATTAGTGGTAAATGGCAACGCACTTATTTCTGGTGATGGTGTTACTGGCACTGGTGATTTAGAAGTTACTGGTCAAGTTAAAATTACTGGAGGCAATCCTGTAATTGGTAGTGTGCTTACTACGGATGCAACTGGACTTGCAAGTTGGCAACCAATTGTTGTAAACAATACAACAATCACAAATTCAAATATAACTGGCGGAATAGTTAATGGTGCTCAATTAATATCACAAGATGATTTAAAAGTAATCGATGATGGTATTTTTGGTGACACTGTAACTGCACGTGCTTTTATTGGTCAAGTTTTTAATGGAGGAGTATTTAGAGGTACTTTCTCTGGAACTCATAGCGGCACATTTACTGGAGATGGTTCTGGAATTACTGGAATCACTGCGACAGTTTTAGCGCCTAATACAACTATAGTTAATCCAACTATTACAGGTGGAACTTCAACTAATACAACAATTGATAATGCAACAATTAGTAACTCAACAATTACTAATTCAAATCACACTGGTGGAATCATTAATGGTTCTCAATTAATATCACAAGATGATGTGAAAGTAAAAGACGATATTTTTGTAGGTGATGATGGTACTTTTGGTGACACTGTAACCGCAAGAGCCTTTATAGGACAGGTTTTCAATGGCGGAGTATTCAGAGGAATATTTAGTGGAGATGGTTCTGGAATTACTGGAATCACTGCGACAGTTTTAGCGCCAAATACAACTATTGTTAATCCAACTATTACCGGTGGAACTTCAACTAATACAACAATTGATAATGCAACAATTACTAACTCAACAATTACTAACTCAACAATTACTAATTCAAATCACACTGGTGGAATCATTAATGGTTCTCAATTAATATCGCAAGATGATGTGAAAGTAAAAGATGATATTTTTGTAGGCGATGATGGCACTTTTGGTGACACTGTAACAGCAAGAGCCTTTATCGGACAAGTTTTCAATGGTGGAGTGTTCAGAGGAACTTTTAGTGGAGATGGTACTGGTATAACAGGCATTACTGCGACAGTTCTAGCGCCTAATACAACAATAGTTAATCCAACTATTACGGGTGGAACTTCAACAAGCACAACAATCAATAATGCAACAATTAATAACTCAACATTTACAGGTGGTTCAATAACCAATGCAAATGTGACTGGTGGAATTATCAATGGTTCTCAATTAATATCACAAGATGATGTGAAAGTAAAAGATGATATTTTTGTAGGTGATGATGGCACTTTTGGTGATACTGTAACAGCAAGAGCCTTTATCGGACAGGTTTTCAATGGCGGTGTATTTAGAGGAACTCACACTGGTACTTTTACCGGTGATGGTTCTGGATTGACTGGAATCTCAGCGGCAGCAGGTTCTTACTTAGTAAGACCAAGTACGAGTACTCAAGAAGTTTTTGTACAAAATGATGGAATTGTATTTGTAGGTTCAGGTATGGGTCCTAGTCCAATTGAGAAATTCAATGTGGTTGGTGATGCTAACGTTGTGGGCTATATTAAAATTAGTGGTACCCTAGCGGCATGTGATGCCTCAAGAGCAGGTGCAATAAGATATAACAATCAGGCTCTTGAATTTTGTGATGGACTTGTTTGGAAAGCTCCAGCCGGATCGACTAATGGTAATTTTACTGGAACCTTTTCGGGTACACATACTGGTGATGGTTCTGGATTGACTGGAATTACGGCTGCGGACACTTCTTACTTAGTAAGACCAACAGTTGGATCGCATGAACTTTCTATAACTAGTGCTGGTCAAGTATATGTTGGTGTAGGAGCTTCAGTATCGCCTCTACGTAAATTCAATGTTGAAGGTGATGCAAATATTCGTGGTTTCCTTCAACTCTCAGGACCAAATGTTGCGGCTTGTGACGCTCAGACGGCAGGTGGAATCAGATATAACTCAGGTTCGTTAGCTATTGAGTATTGCGATGGTAGTTCTTGGAAATCTCCTGCTGCAAGCGGAGGAAATAACGGTAACTTCACAGGTACATTCTCTGGGACACACTCAGGTGATGGTTCAGCTTTGACGAATGTTGCTGCTTCAAGTTTGGTATCGGGTGCAACAATTACTAACCCAACTATTACAACTGGAACGATGACTAATACGGCTATTAGTGGTGGATCAGCTACTAATGTTTCAATTCTAGGTTCAAGTTTTAATAGCGGTACTATTGGTGGTAATACTATTATTTCAGGTAATGTAACTAATTCTGGAACAATTACCGGTGGAACTTTCTCTGGCACACATAGTGGTTCTGGAGCAGGTTTGACAGGTCTTACTGGTGCAAACGTAGTAGGTGCTGTAGGAACTGCAACGACAGCAACAAATCTTAGCGGTGGTACTATTTCAGGTAGTGTAACTAATACTGGAACTATTACGGGTGGAACTTTCTCTGGCACACACAGTGGTGCAGGTGCAGGTTTAACAGGACTTACAGGTGCAAATGTTGTAGGTGCAGTAGGAACAGCAACAACAGCAACAAATCTTAGTGGCGGTACTATTTCAGGTAATGTAACCAATTCTGGAAATATTACTGGTGGAAATATTACTAATGCAAATCTAACAGGTGGAGTGATTAATGGAGCTCAATTGATATCTCAAGATGATGTGAAAGTTAAAGACACTGTATTTGCAAGAGCCTTTATCGGACAGGTTTTCAATGGTGGAGTATTTAGAGGTGATGGTTCAGCTTTAACTGGAATTACAGCAACAGTTACTGGAGGATCTACACTGACCAATATTACTATTAACAACTCAACCATCAATAATTCAAATATAACTGGTGGAGTAATTAATGGATCAAACTTAATATCACAAGATGATGTGAGAGTGAAGGATGATGTAATTGCAGGAGATGACCTTACTGTTGTTGATGATGCAACTATTGGCGACACTGTAACAGCAAGAGCTTTTATAGGACAGGTTTTCAATGGCGGAGTATTTAGAGGAACATCATTTGCAGGAATACATACTGGAGATGGTTCAGGTTTAACCGGAATCTCTGCAACAACAATTGCAAACAATACAACAATCACTAGTCCAACGATTAATAATGCAACTATCAATAATTCAACGATTAATAATTCAAATCATATTGGTGGAATTATAAACGGTTCACAATTAATATCACAAAGTACTTTGAAAGTTAAAACAGATGGAACTTTTGGCAATTTAGTAAAAGCAAGATTGTTCAATGGATCAGTATTTAATGGTGGAATATTCAGAGGAAGTTTCGTTGGTTCTGGTGCTGGAATAACTAATATTCCAGGGACAGCTTTGAGCGGTACTTTGACTGGAGTTACTATCAATAACTCTAATCTAAACAATAATATGCTTAGAACTTCTTTCCTAGATGGAGTCATATTGAATGGATCAATTGCTTTTGGTCAACAAGCAAATATTGCTGGTCATACAGTGGCTGGTGATTTGAGATCTACTAATTTAATTGTTAGTAATATCATTAACGGTACAACCATAATTGGTGATGTTTTTAAAGTAAATAATTCACTTACTGCTACTGGAACTATTACAGCTACAAGCTTTGTAGGCTCAGGTGCTGGTTTAACAAATATTCCTGCTCCTAGTAATATCGATGCAAGCAAAATTACTTCTGGAGTTCTAGATGCTGCACGAATTCCTAATTTAGATGCAAGTAAAACAACTACTGGTACTTTTGATGCTCTTAGAATTCCAGGTTTAGATGCAAGTAAAATTGTTTCTGGTACTTTTGATCCTGCAAGAATTCCTAATTTGGATGGATCGAAAATTTCTGGTCAGTTGGGTACTGGTACTATCCCAGGTTTGGATGCAAGCAAAATTATCTCAGGTATTTTTGATACTGCACGAATTCCTACTTTAGACGGAACTAAAATTTCTGGAAATATAGATGGATCAAAAATTAATGCAAATATTGATGCAAATAAAATTAGTTCAGGTGTTTTTGATGTTGCAAGAATCCCAGTTCTAGATGGTAGTAAAATTAGTGGTAACTTAGCGGCAAGTAAGCTCGTTGGTAGTTTTGGAAATATACTTTCTACTGGTACTGTACAAGCTACGAGTTTTACTGGAAGTGGTACTAACTTGACAGGTGTTTTAGCAAGTGGTCTTACTTCTGGTGCAAATATTACAAATCCAGTTATTACTGGCGGTTCTATCACAGGTACCACAGTCAATAACTCTATTCAAACCAATGTAAATTTAAGCTCATCAACAATAGGTAGCAATTCAGTGACTGGATCTTTAGGTTTCTCAGGTCAAGGCGCTTTAAATAATGCCAAGTTGACAGGTACTACTAATATTTCTGGTGCAGGTCAAATTAATGCTGGGCTGAGTATTAGAACTGAAACAGTAACCAGTTCTGGTGGAACTGTTAGAGCCACAGCTAGCTGTCTATCTGATGAATATATGATCACGGGTGGAGCTCGATGTAAGCTAAACAATGATGGCAGTACCACTGGATACCTTAAAGAGAATTATCCAAATGGTAATGGTTGGACTGGCATGTGTACCTCCGATGCAGGTGTAGTTACTGTATATGCTCAGTGTGCGAAGAAATACCTACCTATTACTCCATAAAAGTGCTAATTAGGCAATAATTTCGCCTAAAGGTTAAAAAGATAAGAACCGTCAAGGAAAATAACTTTCTTGACGGTTTTTGACATTCTATAAACGTAAATTTATAATTATACGATTAGATATTGTATTGCTATACTTGGTTTTAGTGAATTTACTCAAGGGTATACCTGAGAGTTTCTTAAGAGAAGATTAATTTAAGATAATGTTAAAAATTCCCCGGAAAAGTTTTGTATTGATGTGTTAGGATAACTCTTCGGTTATTAACTAAAGGTAAACATCTATGAAAACAAAAAACTTTAAAATAGTTTCTCTTAAGAAAGTTACATCAGTAATCATTTTAGTACTGATGATTTCTGCTTCGCTTCTCCCGCTGAATTCAGCTAAGGCAGCGAAAGTAACGGATCCAGCAAGCGACGTAGGCGGTTTAGGCCTAGAGAGCTCTGACGTTACTGATACTTCATCAGGTAATGGAAGTGGCTCTGGTGCTGCAACTGCTGGTAACGGTGGTAAAACTAAAGTAGCAAAAAATGCTAAATACTCACCATTGACTTTCGTTTCAGGTTCAAATCCAAACCTTGAGCTTGAAATTAATGAAAAAAGCTTAGACTTGAATTTGGCTAAAACAAGAAATCTTAGACTTCGTTTAAAAGTAAAAGATTTGTTCCAGTCTATTCCTAATGCTGCAGGCTTTAAGGTTGAACTTTACGAAGTGAACCAAGGTCAAGAAGACAAATTTATTTCTACTCAAACTTTAACTATTAATAGAGGTGCTGGTAACAGAAACAGAATTATCAGTATTGATGCTGGTAAATTCACAACAACTGGCAAAACTTTAAAATTCGTTCTTTATGATACAGAAGGAAATTACGTTAACACTTATCAAAGTGGTATAACGGCTACTAATATTAGCTCTCAACCATCAAGCAGTGGAAATGTAGATCTTCCTGATGCTAATTGTGGTGGAACATTTGATGATTGCCAATTAGACCAATTCTTCAGAAAAGTAACTTTCGAAGCTAAAAAACAAAGACAAGCTAGTACTAGAATTGTTAAAGATGAAAATGGTTTCTATAGAGTAACAATTCCAGTTCCTAGAGATGCTTTCAAAGCTTACAGAGGTTCAAGAATTAGAACTTCAAGAACAGGTGGTGGTTCAGGTACTGATAATGGTGCAGGAGCTTCTAACTTCGGTGAAACAATTGATGCATCAGTTCTTAGACTTGGTGAAAGTGCTTTAGATCATACAGCTCTTAGTTATGATGCAACTAATAATCAATTAGAGATTGGCTTTGCAACATCTACTGGTAAAGCTGTAGTAGTTGGTGATGATGGCAAAGTTGGAATCGGAGTAGATCCGGCAACTGCATTCTTGCATGTTAGAAATGGAAACACTACAACTCCAAGTATCAAACTTAATCCTGGTGTACTTACAACTACTCCACAAAATGGTGCAGTTGAATTTGATGGTTCAAACCTATACTTCACTAAACAAGGTGTTAGAAGCCTAATTGGTGCAGGTGCTGCAGGTGCGACTGGTCCACAAGGTCCTCAAGGTGCAACAGGTCCGCAAGGTCCTCAAGGTATCCAAGGTCCAGCAGGTAGCGTTGGTAATGTTAGTAAGTTAGTTGCTCCTGATGGTTCGCCAGATCCGGCTGTAGCAGTTGACAATGAAGGTAACGTTGGAATCGGTTTAACTAATCCAACTCAAAAACTTGAAGTTGTCGGTAATGTTAAAGCTACAAGATTCATCGGTGATGGCTCTGGTTTAACAGGTATCGCAGTTAACAACACTACTATTAACAACACAATCATTAATGGTGGAACTGCAAACTTAGATAAGTTGATTCTTAAGCCAGTTAGTCAAACTAATTTGACTACTGTAAATCCAATACAAGCTACTGGTTCTCTAATTAGAGTTCAAGGAGCTTCAGGTCCAGTTGATTACCCAGTGGGTGCAACTCAAATCAGTGCTTCTGGTGTTGCTGATGGACAGGTTATTGTGATCAAAGGTTTAAGCAATCCAAATTCAGTAACATTGGATGATGGTAATGGCTTAGATCTGAATGGTGGAGTTAAGTTCATCATCGGAGCTGGAGATACGATAACGTTAGTTTATGACGCCCTAACAGGTAATTGGATTGAAATAACGAGAACAGACGTTTAGAAATTATTAGCGAAGGAAGTCAATATGGCTTTCCTTCGCTTTTTTTTAAAATAAGTTAATGATAAGAAGTTTAAAGAAAGGACAAACAGATATGAAAATCAAGAAATTAATCAAAAGTGCAATTGCGTTAACGATAGCGACAATGCTTACTAGCGCAAACCTTGCGATGGCAATACCAATCGGTAACGATATCGAGTACATTCCATTCCCTAGAAACCTAGGTGTTGGTAATGACCATCCAGAAAGAAAGTTAGTAGTTAATGGTCAAGCGCTAATTTCTGGTGATGGCGTTGCTGGCA
>CAYQSL010000028.1:0-13152 GCA_964420165.1 uncultured Gammaproteobacteria bacterium
ACTCACTTACAAAGAAATGCTATTTGGCTATGCCCAGATACGAAAGCTGAAACGCTGGATCTTCACCGTACCAGTAATGACTCCACGTTTATCATCATATTGGCTTCAATTAGTAACTTCAACAAATTATGCCCTGGCAAAGGCTTTGGTAAGTAGCTTACGAAATGAAGTAGTCTGCGCAAACAATGACATTCAAAACATAGTACCCATCAAACTCTCTGGCTATGAGGAATCTATTGCCCGAGCTCTTTATCGAGTTTCAGCAAATGAAATCCCATCAAGCTGGACGGATGCATTAAATTTAGAGTCCAACAATAGAACTTTTGGCATGAATAATAAAAATGCAGTGCCCGAGTTCGGCTGCCTCTTTGATTTATCTGAGATTGAATTTGATCGTGACATAGAAGAAGTGAAGAAAAATATTTGGCAAATTGGTGGCAATCGTGGCTGGTACTATTCAAACTGGATATGGAAACTTCGTGGCAATCTGGACAAACTAGTTGGTGGAGTTGGCTTAAGACGCGGGCGAAGAGAAGGTTTAAATCTCAAAACAGGAGATGCCATTGATTTTTGGCGAGTACTTTATGCAAACAAAGAAGAAGGACATTTAATACTTTTTGCTGAGATGAAAGTACCCGGCGAAGCATGGCTAGAATTTAGAGTATTAGCAAAAACTCAAGGCGGCGGCATCTTACAACAAAAAGCTAGCTTTAGACCACGCGGTCTTGCAGGAAGACTCTACTGGTATGCATTAGTACCGATACATGGACTTATATTCAAAGGAATGGCAAAAGCAATTACTGAATATCGCTCTTAAAACTGCTTGCCAATAACCATTGAAGGCAAGATCCTTCCACTACTATCCAACCAGCGACCATCGGCAAGCACTGACCCTGTATATTTTTGATTTGTATTTGGAAGAACTTTTCTAACCAGTTGATTAGCAGAAGTCGAAAGTAAACTCTCCCAGAAGATTAGAAACTGCTTAGCAATCAAACCATGAGTCTCAGTATATTTAGTGCTCATAGGTTTCAAGCGAGAACTAATCAAATGCGAGAATGCAGGACCAAGAGCAAGAAGAGGGAGAGAAGGTATTTTAGCACTAAGCTTGCTTGCTAATTTAGTTAAAGCTGACTGCAGCAAATCCACTGGTAATCTATCACTCAAGCCTTTAATAGTATTGAGCTGTAGTTTTTTATTTGGTTTAATTAAATCATAGAGGCTAAGTGAACCTAAGAGTAACTGTCCTAAACTTGAGTCTGCAAGCTTATCGCCTAAATTAAAAAAAATATTTTCTGGTACATGCATTAAAGACCGAATCATCTTGCCATCAAGTTGCGGGAAAGGAATTTTTTGTTTTAATAGTTGTACAATTTTTACATGAGGAATTTGATGAAGATTCTTACAAGCTAGAACAAGCCCAAGTGCTGATGGCAAGCTGAGTATAGAGGGCACTAGATTAGAAATCTTTTGCCCTAGAGATGAATAGATCGCATCAATAAAATGCACTAGACCCTGTCCTAGTACCCCATCAAATAAATTCCAAGAGACTTGCCTTGAGCGAATATCTGCAGGCAAAGAAAGTACTGTAGCAGTTGAACCAAAAGCTGTAATCAAGGCAAGTACAGGGCTAGATTTAAAAAATTTAGTTGCAGTACTACTAAGCAAAGAATGTACATGATGAATTGCTGACCTACTTAAAGTCCCATCAATAGATTCAAATTTAATTGGTAAGTTTAATGCATCTTTAAAGCTTAGATTTTTCAGCAGAGCAGCACCGCTAGTAGCCAATGCCGCCAAACCAGCTCCACGACTAGAAGATAAATCCTCACCTAATACAGAGAAAAATGAATCAAAGAAATGTAATGGTGATCGAACAAGTCTGCCACCAAGTTTAAAAAAAGAAAATTCAGAAGAGAGAAAAGGAACTTTAACTTTAGATGCAACTAAGGCTGTTCCTAAAGTTGCGATGCTAGTAAATGCCTTAAGCTGAAAAGGTAATCTCTGACTTACCGCAACTCCAATACTTGAAAATATAGAATCCCACACAGAAACACTTGAAGATTTCAAACTGCCGGAAAGAGTTTCAAAGTCAGTATTTTGATTAAGTAAATTACTAGAAAAATCTCGTGATTTTTTATTAATCTCTATTTCATATTCTGTAAGTTCTTCTTTAGTAAAAAGTTCTGATGGGTCTTTAATCGGAGTCTTAGGCAAAGTAGATTGCCAAGAGCCTGTAAAGTACAGGTTTAAAAGACCATGAGCATGTTGCATTAGCCACCTTTAGTTCATCGCTAAATAGCTGTATCTGCAAAAAGAGCATTCCGACTTTACGGCTGCGGGACAGTGCGGGATTTTCACCCAAGTTTCCTCTCAGTGCATACATTATTTTAAACTGGTACTTGTTACAATATAAGGTCGATGAAAAAATTTCCTTTTATCTTTTTAATCTTGATTGCATTTCTAAATGGTTGCGCTACGAGCAACCCTGATTCTCCACGCAAATTAAAAGCTAATGAATCTGTTTATGACAACAGTAAATTGAAATCAGGAAACTTCTTTTATTTAATGCCTGGTTCTTGGCAAAAAACTTCTCCAACTAACCCAATGCGCCTTGAAGAATACATTATTGATCCAACGACTCAAACAATAGTTGCTGTGCATTATTTCGAAGGCATGTCCGGAAACATTGATAGCAATTTAGAAAGATGGAAAAAACAATTCGTTCAAGATGAGAACTTTAAAGAATTAGAGAAGACCCAATTTAATAAAGATGGTATCCCTGTGACTATCTATCATTTGACCGGTACTTTCCTAGAATCAGAAAACCCTATGGACCCTAATGCTGCTAAAAGCTCTCGCCCTGAATTTTCTATGATCACAACTGCAGTTGAGTTAGAAAACGGCACTTGGTTCTTCAAAACTTACGGACCAAAAAATACTATTGACCCCCAAAGAACTAGGTTTGACGAACTTATACAAACTTTTAGAGTTGAGGACTAATTAAAAATTTCAATGATGAGCGAAACTAAGCAAACTACTTTTCCTGTAATCCAGGCTCCATGGGGCACTTGGCAAGTATTGGATGATTCAGAGAATTTCAAAGTTAAAAAGATAACCATGAAACCTGGTCAAAGACTAAGTTACCAAAAACACTTTAAAAGAGAAGAGAATTGGTTCGTAGTACAAGGAGTTGCCGAAGTCACTCTTGATGATGTTAAACATCAATTACAAGTAGGGGAATTTATTCATATACCTACTGAGAGCAAACATCGTATTGCAAATCCCTTAACCAATCAAGATTTGATTTTCATTGAAATCCAGCGTGGGACCTACTTTGGTGAAGAGGATATTGTGCGCTTCCAAGATGATTACGGAAGAAGTTAAAGAATACAAATTAAAGTTAACAAAAAATAATACCCAAACCTTAGAAACTTAATATATTATCTGCAACTATGGGTAGCAGTTTATTATATACAAATCCGCTTAGAGAATTACTAAAGTCATTTAGTGGCCGTATAGCAAAGTTAGAAGGTGTTTCAGCCAAACCTGAAAACAGAGTAAATAATAGAATAAATCGAGCTTGCAAAAAGCTAGATCTGCTTCATGGCAAAATTGATATTAATAGTCCTTTTGCAGTTAAAACTCTTATTAAGGCTGCAGAAAAATATTTCAAGCATCCAGAATATATTTCTTTCAGAGAGTTTCTCACTGATAATTTAGGAATCAACTCAAGACTTTATCATCCAAAAATTAGAATCAAAGCAATAGAACAATTGGGAAGAGAAGTTAAATCTCCAGATTCAACAAGAGAAGCTATGGACTTTATCTATCTTATGACCTTTGCTGAACCTTACGATGAAGGAGCAGAAGAAAAACAAATTAAACTTTTTTCTCCTAATAGCGAGAATCAAGCAAGTAATTTCATCAAACAAATTATTAGTTTAGAAGGAGATGAATTAGGTAAATTTCTTAGCACTGAAAGCAATAAAGTTTATTTCAAAAAATTAATTGCTATGCCAATATTTCTAGGGCATATTTTAATCGGCTCCATTCCAAGAGAACTCAGTCCTAATGAGCAGTTGAAAGCATACAGCAAAGTACTTAAATTGGTTATAGAACAAGAAAAACCAATTCTAAATAGAGATTTGCATACAGGGATTATTGAACAATTTAACGAACAGGCAGAAGAAAAAGCAAACAAAATTCAAAAACAAGCCTATAGTTTATTGAAAAAATATTACGACTCAGATACCGAGGCTAAATTCACAGAATTTATTCAAACTCAGGAGAATGAAAATGAAGCAATTCGAGGCATTAATTTAAATCAATTACTAACACTATTAATGAAAAGAACTGCGGCAAATAAGCTTAAAACATCGGGCTTTGATTCTGGTGAGGATCGCATTACTCAAATACAAACCCAGTCCCTACCTAGCTTTGTATCATTCTTATACACCCTTCTCAAAGATTCAAAAATAGAACAATATGACCTGCAAAAGATTCAAACAAAATTTTTCAGTCAAGAGATGAATCGAGACAAACATATAAATAGAGCAATCAATAGTTTCATGGACCGTCCTGATAAAGTTCATCAAGAAGTCTTAGACTTTAGTCTTTTAGAAGTACTTTACAAATTAAGTTCTGACTGTTTGAGCTTCTCTTATCGAAATTCTCCAAAAGAAATTGCCTCATTGGAGGATTCTGCAAAAGAAAGCACTCCATATCAACAAAAAACAATCAGTGTTGATAAAAACTCATTAAACAGATTAATAGAATTTGTTAAAAAATATAAAGCTGCTACAAACGCACCAGCTCATGGAGCGGCTTAGTTTTCTAAGATCTTTTGAAGCCCTTTATTGATTTCGAAAGAACTCTAATAAGAAGCTAAATATAGTAAAGTATAGATATGGACTATATCCTGATCACCCTGTCTATTATTGAACTTGGCATTATTGCCTTTCTATTAATTAGAGACCTTAAAAGACAAGACCAATATAAACCTCAAGAACAACTGCTAAGCACCATCCTAACAACCTTAGGCACTAAGCATGATGCAATGGCACAAATTCTAGAAAAAACTGAAAGAACTTTTCGTGAAGAGATTTCTCGCAATCGTGAAGAGATGGGCACCAACCTAAAAAACTCTAGCGATGTTCTTGCAAGTAATTTCCAAAATCTTTCCAAACTCCAAAGTGAACAGTTAAATAACTTTGCTGCTAACTTGAAAACCATTGGTGATGGCAGTCGTAACGATCTTCAACAGATGCGCACTACCATGGAAAGTAACTTAAAAAATCTACAAGAGGATAATACTAAGAAACTCGAAGAGATGAGAAAGACTGTAGATGAAAAACTACAAACCACTCTTGAGCAAAGAATCTCACTATCATTCCAAACTGTAAGTGAAAGACTAGAACTTGTTCACAAAGGACTTGGGGAGATGCAGACACTTGCTATTGGTGTTGGTGATCTTAAGAAGGTTCTTACTAATGTGAAAACTCGCGGTACTTGGGGTGAAGTTCAACTCGGCAATTTACTTGAACAAATACTTAGTCCAGATCAATATGAAGCCAACGTACAAACGAAGCCAGGATCCAGTGAGCGAGTGGATTTTGCGATCAAGCTCCCAGGCAAAGATGATAACGGTAATCCAGTATGGTTGCCAATCGATGCTAAATTCCCGCAAGAAGATTATCAACGTTTAGTACTTGCTCAAGAGTCCGGTAATCTTGAAGAATCAGAGGTTGCTATTAAACAATTAGAGAATCGTATTAAGCTAGATGCAAAAAGCATTAGAGACAAATACATAGATCCACCTCATACAACAGACTTTGCACTATTGTTCCTACCTACCGAAGGTCTATATGCAGAAATGATTCGTAGACCAGGCTTAATGGATAAACTCCAAAGCGAATGTCGTATCAATTTAGTTGGACCAACTACACTTGCTGCGTTGCTTAACAGCTTACAGATGGGCTTTAGAACTCTTACCATTCAGAAACGCTCAAGCGAGGTTTGGAAGTATCTTGCAGAAGTTAAAAAACACTTCGGTACCTTTGGTGATTTACTTGCTAAAGCTTACGAGAAAGTTGACCAAGCTAGCAAAGTTATCGAAGATGCCGGCAAACGTTCACGTACTATCGAAGCTAAGTTAAATAAAGTCGGTGAGCTTTCTGGAGTAGCAGAAACAGAGCCGACGGATTTGCTTAGCGCACTTAAGAATTAAGACGTCATTGCGAATCCCGAAGGGATGAAGCAATCCCCCTGCGCAATATGGATTGCTTCGTCGTTTCACTCCTCGCAATGACGGCACTTGAGCCTAACTGTTCACAAGTAATCTAAACCCTCTATCTATAGTAGTTCTGCCAGTTTTAACTTTAAACTCAAGATCTACAATTTTCTCAAGCAAAGCATCTAAATGACTTTCTTGCATAGTAGCAACTTCCTTCTTCTTATGAAAAAGACTTTGAGGACTAGCACTTAGAAGCTGCGCGATATCAGCATCCGACTTACGCTCTTGCAAAGCAAGCTTCAATTTCAAGTATTTAGAAATGATGGTATCAAGCATCGCCAAAACACCTAAATGTAACTCTTTAGCAACTATGATTTTCTCTAACTCTTTATTAGCTTGAGCGACTTTAGCTTCTGCCAGCAAACGTGCAAACTTAAAAACATCATGACGGGCTTGGCACTCTTGATCTACAAGTGCCTCTGTGAAAGGCTTTCCAAGGATAATTAATTTCTTGAGCTCTGAATACAATTTAGAACTATCTTCTACTCCGGTTTGCTCAGCGAAGTATTCCAAAATATCCGGACCAGGCATTGGTAGCTTGCTATCTAATTCTTTAAGCAAGAGAGGGAAGATGTATCTGAGCCAGCCTGCTGCAGGTTTAGCTTCCCAACTATTAAAAGGTTTAGCTTCTTCAAGTTCAACTCCAGGTAAATTCTTCAACTGTTTAACAAGCTTAATAACTCCAGAAACCTTTTCTGAATCAAAAATTATAATATTGGATTCTGGCAAATCAGCAAGACCTTCCAGGATACTCGATACTTCTGCATCCTCCGCTTTATTTTCCAGATAAGTGAAATTTTTAATTTGAATAATTTTCTTACCGAAACCAAAAGCCGGGGTATTAATGAGCGAAACGAAATCAACCAGAGATGGATTTTCAGCATGCACCAGATTCAAAGCTTCCATCCCAGGTTCAAGGTACTCAGCCTTAAGAGCAGCAATTCTAAGCTGCTTGCGGAATAAATCTTGACCATGAATAATATGAATCACTAAAACTGATTATAGCTTTTCTGCTTTAGCAAAGATCTAAGTCTCTCATAAAACTCTTTATTGCTAATTTTTGAATCTTCTAATTCATCAAAAATTTCTATTAAAGCAGAAAAGGCATTAAATTTACTTAGCAAGGAAAGTATTTTTGAGTTAATTGGGTTCTTAGTTGTTGGGATTCCCAATTTATCTAAGTCATCGCAGAATTTAATAAACCCTTGACCTGTAATAAGATCCAAAACATTCTCTAAAACTTCTTCTTGCAAGCACTCATCGTACATACTCAAATAAATTTTGTATTGTATTGCCTTTTGTTTAGTTAGATTTTCGAGATTTTTAGCATCCTGCTCTTGAGTTGAAGCTAAAGTATCATTTTTCTTTTCAGGCTGCCCAGAGGAGCTAGCTGCAAGCAATGCAGCAGCCATAGGGATTCTTAAGCGATCATCACATCAGACTTCTGAGTACGTTTCATAGTGCTAATTTTAGCATCTCAAAGATAAACCATTTGGTTGATATGACTAAAGAGATTAGAGCTTCTCTGTTGTACTAAAGTTAGGTTCAGCATCAGAGGTTAGAATCTCTCCACCTTCCTCTAAAGCTCCAAGGACGAATTCAAGTCCACTATAAAAATCAGAATTACTAATCTTAGCTGCTCCCATCTTTTCAAATGATTTCTGCAATTCTGGAGATCCGATTAAAGGTAAAAGTGCAGCTTCTACCGCTTCAGTAACTGAATTTTCTTTTGCAGATATTCTCAAGCTATCTAATTTTTTATAAAATGCAATAAATTTTGGATCTTGAATCAAACCTAGAACATTCTCTATGACATCTCTCTTTGAACCTTTTCCTAAATTACCAAGATGAGTCTTATAAAGTTCAGCCAATTCCAGTAGTTCTTGTTTGGCATGTTCAGTATCTATAACATTTACTTTAGCCATTCTCCTTGGACTAGGTAAAGAATCTTTCTTATCCTCACAACCACCAGCAGTCAAAGTTGCAGCAGCAAGCATTCCTGCAGTAACAGGTCCTCTTACCGTATTTGCAAGCTTGCTAAATACCGAATTAGTTCTCATAACCATGATCCTAGCATGTTCAAGATAAAATATCCAGCGGGTTATTACCTAAAAACTAAGCGCAAACTACTTTCACCAACTGCTTTGGCTTAATCATAGTACGCAATAGCTCATTAACTCTTTCTGATTTAATAGCTTTGATTTCATTGCATAGAGCTTGTGGATCTTTATCAAGGTGATTGACATTAGGCTCTCTATCAATTAATTCTTTCCTTAATTTACTTATCGAAAGCAATGTTCCATATGCAATCTCTTCATCTGTAAACCCTTCTGTAACAATTGCCATCAATAACTTTTCAATCAAATCACTAACCATCTGAGAATCATATTCCGTAGAAGTTGCTATTTGGTAATAACCATGACTACTTAAATGATTGTAGAAAGTTTCCATACGGGCATCATAAACCAATCCAGATTGCTCTCGTAACAAACTCGTCAATTTACGATTAATCAATTGTTCAATTATGGGCATTAATAAATCTAAACTTTCATTCGAGAAATTCTCTCTATTAAAAGCATTGCCTGAAATTATTGAAGAATCGGAACAAGCTTGCTCCCCAACCTGAGAACTAATCATTTTAGCTTCATGTCGAATATCCAATTCATTTTTTTTAATCATAGATTTCTCATCTATAGTTTGCAACTTATTTAATATTGGAAAAATTTCTTTTCGACATCGACTTTCAGTTATATCTCCTTTAATAATAAAAGTACTACCATTTAAATCAAAATTCTCTTTGAGGAATTTTACAGCTTTATCTAAAGTCAATTCATAGAATCTTTTCTCCAATTCTTCGATGCTTAAAGGTCTCCAAGGATGTCCTGCAGGTAAAATTTCACACAGAAATAAGTATTCTGCTTTTGTCTTTGGATTTTGCATTTCAGCTTTTTTTTCTGAAATGATTCTCTCTTTTAACTTTTGGAATTGATCTTCTACGTAGTCATGATTTTCAGCAAAAAAAACATTATTTGATAATAAAGAATTCTTGAAATGCAATAAACAAAAATTTAAATTTTCAATGTTAAGACAAAAAACCAAATCAATTTTGCCGTTTAGTCCTCAAATTAATTCAATCTGAGCGCGATGCTTTTGCAATTCATCTTGAAATGCATCATCATCCAAGAAACGACCTTTGTGCATAACTCCCACATTTATGAATAAATCAGCAATCAATCTCAAGATCTCAAATTGATTCACATTATCATTACTTTTAGTTTGGGAGCTTGTTGATATCACGATGTCATCAAAATCATCTTTAATTAAATAAACTTTTTTTCCATCCAAATCAATAGATCTAACCAGATTTTTCAATAAAGAAATATCCCCTAATTTAGAAACTTTTTCGTCCCTTAAAATTTCAGGTATTTTTATTTCTGGATTTAAATCCAAATCTTTCATATCGGGTTGCGGCTTTTTAATTTTTTCAAACTTACCAGGTATAAACAGAAGCTTTTTTGCATTATCGAAATTAAAATATTTTTTTAAATCCGCTCTCAATCGCCTTACAGAAAGTAAGTTTTTGTTTCTCATTGCTGCATCCCAAGGAATAGACTCAAATTCACATTGTTCTATAAATTCAACTTGTGCACCCTTATCGATATCTGAATTATCAAATACAGTCTGATATTCATAATTAGTTTGTTTCGCTCCACGTAAAACCCGGTCTTTTTTTGGTGATCGCATAAGCATTAAAACAATTTTTTCAATAGATTTTACTATTTCTTCCATCTCTTCAGAACGAAGATATTTGCTAGTAAGAACTTTTATCACGAAATGACTCTTACTACGATCCATACCAAGTTGTATATCCTTTATCAATTTAGGTTGTATTTTTTCTGATGCTAATTTGTTTTCGAGGATTCCGATTAAACCACTAATTCTTTGCCTACTATTTGAATTAGTTGGTAAAGGGAGAATCAATTCAAAGCCTCCTTGGGTAGAGGACTCAATTTCAGCAATTTGATCAAGATTTCCCCACTTAGGTAAAGGCTCAGCTATTTTCATTCCAATTTTATTTGAACGTTCAAAGTGATCAAAATGTCGCCGAGTTTTGTTCAACAGCCTTTCAAAATTGTTTTGAATAGAATTACCACTAAGAATTAAAATAGATTTATTTGGGACATAATTTTCTGCGTGTAGTTTTCTCAAATCATCAATTTTAGTTGCTTTAACATCTTCTTGAATACCATTAATTGAATATCTTCTCGGATCATTTTCATTAAAGAAATGAGATAAAATTTGCAATTCAGCTTGATGTGAAACACATGAATCATCATCTTTACCCTGTTCACCAATTTCACTAAGAACAATTGACTTTTCTCTCTCAAATTCCTCTGCAGAACGCTCTCTAAATTCAAGTATTTTTGCAATTTCCCCAAAAGCTATATCTTCAAACTCTGATGCAACTTCTGCAGTATATTGCGTACAATTAGTGCCAGTTCCTGCGAAATACTCGCCCATAAGAATTTTCATAACATCAAAATTATTTATGTCAGCTTGATTATGTTCTAATAAATGTGCAATTCCTTTTAGACCAGGTGGGTCTTGATGTGAACCAGATTTAATTAATAGAGATGCTCGAAAAGTTTCTTTACCATCAGGCACCATGATCACTCTTAAACCATTAGCTAATTGATACTCTTTAATTTCATGAACCTGCCTGACTGGCTTTAAATCAACCGCAGTCAAAGGCATAGTTTCAGCAACAACTAGACCTGGATTTCCTGTAGCGATATTTTCTGCTAATACTCTTGATGAAACTGCCGACACCGCTGCCTCAGCTCGCAAAGAAAGGTCCTGCTCATATGCAGGTACATCAAAGGGTAACGTCGGTGTCGATCCACTGATTTCCATCTTCAATTAAAAACTTAAGCTGCTACAGGTTCCTCAGGAACCACTAGAGGTAATGGAGAACTATGTCGATTTGGCTTTATCGAAATATGCTCTTGTCCCGGTAAAGGTTTATCGACACCAAGAGCTTTTTTAGCATAGTACTTAAAAACTTCAAGCCTCATTCTACTATTTGGTGCCTCATTCAATTTTTCCATTATCAAGTTCTTGTCCAACTTAGCTGAAGGAATAAAGTTTTTAAAATTAGTTTCGTAATAATCTATAACCCTCTCAAGCAAAAGGTTTCTAGGATTTCTTTTTAATTCATCCCAAGCATTACAAAAATATTCCATTGCACTTGAATGAACTAAGTTATAGAACTGCCAATCCCCAGGATCGCGACGACCTTCTATTTGTTCTAATTCATTTTGAATGAAAGCAGCAGCCAGAGATACTCTAACGTGGTCATCTATACTAAAAACAAATTCATCATCATTAGGTTTAGGCTTTTTCAAACTAAAAAGTTCTGGGAATCCTCTATTAGCAATAGTTTGAAAAGCAGGCACCTTAGATCTTCCTGTAAACAATTCATCTAAAATTTTGTCTCTAGCTTCTATATCTAACTTATCTAAATCTCTTATATAGTTAGTCAAAGCAGGATGAAGATCAAATTTATCAACCGGTGCATGACTTGCACGAATAGCATCTTGGCTAGGGCTACAACCAGAACTTCCTAAAGCTAAGGCATTAAGAGCCATTGCTGTAGACAGGAAGGGACCTCTCACTTTGTTTAAAAAACCGCCATTCCCCGAGACATTCTTCATTGTAAAAGCGATCTTAGCTCGTTCAAGATAAAATATCCACGGGGTTTTTACCTAATTAGCGCAATAGATTTGCAATAGTCTTAGGCGTTCTTGTAAAAGCCACTTGTTTAGCGGCATTAGCATTATTAACAGTAGGCTTTATTGCCATAGATCTTGGGTCTTGGACTAAATCAGAACTTACAGACTCAGCAAACATTTGAGTTTTAAGCTCAGAAACCTCATCAATAGCTTGATCCAGAATTCCTTCTTCTTTCAACCTGTTACCAACAGGATTTAAACGTTGTAATAAAGTTGGAGTTTGATATTTCACATCAGGTATTTGTGGTCTTTGCACCAGCTTTGCCGCCTCAGGCAAAGGCTTTCTTATAGTAGTCTTCAAACCAATCTTAGAATCCAAGAAAGATTGAAGTACTACATTAATAGAACCTTGAATTGAAGTCCCTCCACTGGAAGCCGCAACAACAGAGACTCGGAGATATTGTTTACCTAATACTCTTTCATTTACTAGGGTTTTTACAGACTTGCCTTTGTGTGAACTCAATATGATTTTCCTTACTACCCATATAGATCATGAGAAAAGTTAAGCTAAAGTTAAAGCTACGCTATATGTCTATCACTTTGCTATTATAGTGACTCGCGCCAGTATAAGGGCTTTTTTAAAAGGTTCCTTGTATGGATGCAATCTAAGCTCTTTCGTCGTAAGAGCTGAAAACCCAGACCAAGAAACGGAAAAAACATGGCCCTAAAATACTTCAAACCTAGAACTCCAGGTAGTCGCGGAACGATCTTATTAGATCGCAGCGATATCACAACTACTACACCGGAGAAAACTTTAACTAAGAAACTTCGCAAAGACACAGGCAGATCTAACGGTAAGATCACTTGTCGTCACAAGGGCGGAGCTCAAAAAAGAAAATACAGACTTATTGATTTCAAACGTAATAAATTTGGCATCAAAGGCACTGTTAAAACTATTGAGTACGATCCAAACAGAAATACTCACATCGCCCTAATCGTTTATGCTGATGGCGAAAAAAGATATATCCCTTGTCCTAAAGGACTTACTATTGGCACAGTGATCGAATCAGGTCCTGAGGCTGAAATCAAAGTGGGTAACGCACTTGCTCTTAGAGATATGCCTTT
>CAYQSL010000029.1:0-12856 GCA_964420165.1 uncultured Gammaproteobacteria bacterium
ATTGGAAAAATGGCGATCTTCTTGCAACAATTAAAGAAAATAGTACTAGCAAAACTATCAGAATAATTGATTTTACTAATGGAGCACTTGCTGCAGGTACAGATTCAAACTCTCTTGATAATATAGATTCAAATTCATTCCTGCGTTCAGACGCTTCAGACAATTACAGTTCTGGTACTTTAACTTTCGACAATGGCACTACTTTATCCTTAAATTCAAGCTCAAGTCTCGACATCAATAGTACAAATCTTTCTATTGCTGATACCAATATTTCTCTAGATGGAGCTTCAACTAGTTTTACTCAAACTACAGGTGATATTTCTCTTAATCCAGCTTCAGGAAAAGATCTCAACACAAGCCTTTCCGGTGCCGGAAGTTTCAAAATCAATACAACTGATCTGGTTTACAGTAATTCAAAACTAGGAATTGGCACTGCTACTCCATCTACTCGTCTTGATGTCAACGGTACTATTAAAGGGCTTTCCATCAATGGAACTTCTGCAAATTTTACAAATACAAATAGCTCAGGCTTAATTGCAACAGGTTCTGTAAATGGTTCTACTGCCAACTTTAACAACGCCAATTTAACTAATACAAATACTGGGAAACTAATTTCCTCTGGAGTTGTTAACGGCAGTACAGCAAATTTCACCAATGCCAGCATGAGTTCTCTCAATCTTAGTTCAGCAACTCTAAATACTTTAACTAGCACTTCAATTAACAATTCAGCTACAATCGCCACATTAAAGTTACTTGCTTCAGGTTCAGTTAATGGTACTGACGCCAACTTCAACAAGATCATTGCAAGTGGCTCTATCAATGGTTCTAATGCTAACTTTAGTAATTTTATTGTTAGTGGAATTTTCAATGGTACTAACAGTAGTTTCGATGGAGATTTTACTGACGGGTCTATTCTTTTCTCTAATGCAGATGGTGTTATTTCACAAAACAATTCACAACTATTCTGGGATAGAAACAACTCTAGACTTGGAATTGGCTTAACGAATCCAAATGAAATTCTCACTATCAATGGAAACCTTTCTCTCAAAGCATCTTCAGTACCTTCTACTAATACTGGTTTTGGAAAACTTTATGCTCTCAATTCTAATCTTTACTATCAAGATGATACTGGGACTTCCTACAACATAATCAATGGCAGCACAGTTGCGTCACCGACAGCTGGGGGTTCTAATACAAATTTCCAGTTCAATAATAGTGGTTCACTTGGTGGTAATGGAGCACTTAGCTTCACCAAAGCCTCTAAAACACTTCAAGTTGCAAACACAGCTTCTTTAGATATTAATTCCACAACCGTTTCAATTGCAGATCCAAATATTTCTTTTGATTCTCCATCAGGAGTAACTTTCACGCCAACAGCTGGACAAAATTTAAATATTTCTCTTTCTGGTACTGGAGATTTCAGCGTCAACAATAATCAACTCTACCTAGATACTTCGACTGCTCAGCTCGGAGTTTTAACCAATACTCCAAATGAAGTTCTTACAGTTAATGGCAACACTTCATTAAAAGAAATTTCATCGCCTTCACACAGTACTGATTTTGGAAAACTTTATGTTAAATCTTCTGACTCGAAGCTTTATTTCAAAAATGATAGTGGTACTGAAATAAATCTTAATACACCAATTGCTGCTAGTTTTATCGATGAACTCACTGATGCAATCACAACTACTAGTTCAATTTACCTTGGTAATGGTGCAGGATTAAACGCGAATGGTAGCTACATGGGATTCAATACTGCAGTTGGACTTAACGCACTAAGATCTACCAATAATGACGGGGTTGCTAATACTGCTATGGGATACATTGCTCTTTATTCTAACGACAATGGTAATAATAATTCTGCATTTGGATCAAGTGCTCTTTATTCCAATACTAGAGGCTCGTGGAATACCGCAGCTGGACAAGGAAGTCTTAATTACAACACTACAGGATCTGGCAATACGGCAGCTGGCACTTTCTCTATGTATAACAATATATCCGGGACTGGAAATATTGCATTAGGACACAGTTCACTTTATGACAATACAGTTGGAAATTATAATGTTGCAGCTGGCAATAGTGCTCTGGGTAATAATACAAGCGGGAACGGAAATGTTGCAGTTGGATATAGCGCTGGCGCAACACTTCAAAATGGGCATTACAACACATCAATTGGATTTCAGAGTTTTGGAGGAGCTGAATCTTACAATACAAGCTTAGGGTATCAAGCTTTAGTAAATTTAAGACATGGTTCATCCAATGTTGCTTTAGGTACAGGAGCACTTTCTTTAATGCGTAATGGATCATACAATATTGCAATTGGATTTAATGCGGGAAGAAGAAATTCGAATTCATATACTTCTAATGGTATTTATTTAGGTTATCAAACTGGATTTAGCGATTCAGGCAATAACAACATTTTTATTGGTCATAACACTGGCAATGGTTATACTTCTGGCTCTAATAATATTCTCATTGGTTATAACAACAATAATTTACCTTCAAGTACTGCTTCAAACCAACTTGACATAGGCGATACCATCTATGGCGATCTTGCCAATCGCAATGTAGGAATTGGTACTAGCAGCATCGATACTAAACTAGAAGTCAATGGTGACCTGATGTACAAAACTATTAGCAATAAAACTTTCTACACAAATACTTCTTCTTCTAACGTTACTATTAATTGGAACAACGGTAACAAACAAAAAATTACACTTACACAAAATGGCACTTTTGCTTTTACGGCTCCAAGTTCAGGCGTAGGATCCTTCACTCTTAAAATTATTCAAGATTCTACTGGCTCTCGAAAAGTCACCTGGCCAGCTTCGGTTAAGTGGCCTGATGGTAACGCCCCAACGCTCTCTACTGCTCCTGATTACATAGACTTAGTCTCATGTTTTTACACGGGTTCACAATATCTTTGTCAAACAGGATTAGATTTTAGATGATAAAAAGAAAACTACTATTTATTATTCTAATTTGGCAAATTATTTGTTCTAACTTTGCTTGGGCAGCAACTTCTTCTGGAACTAACTTTGAATTTATTCCTGCAGCTAAAAACCTTGGAGTTGGCATTCAATCTCCAACCACTAAACTTGATCTCAATGGTCAAATAATGATTAGAAGTGGCTCTCCAGGAGCAGATAAAATTCTTAGTTCAGATGCTAATGGAAAAGCTTCATGGGTCAACCCTGCTGGACCAGCTGATGCAAGCACACTAGATTCACTTGATTCACTTCAATTCTTACGCTCTGATACAAGTGATAGTTTCAGCTCGGGCGTTTTTATTACAGATTCGGGGACTAGATTTGATATCAATGGAGATCTTTCTATTGCCGACACAAACATTAGTTTAGACGGAGCCAATACTAGCTTCACTCAAAGCACAGGTGACCTTTCCTTTGTCCCAGCATCAGGTAAAGATCTAAGTTCAACAATTAACAGCGGTGGCGAATTTAAAATCAATACTAGTGACCTAGTTTTTAATGGCAGCAATGCAAGAGTTGGTATCGGCACTTCAAACCCTAGCACCAAACTAGATGTCAACGGTACTATTAAGGGTCTAACTATTAATGGTAGTTCTGCTAACTTTACAAATATTACAACTGGCTCATTAACTAATACGGGCACTAGCAACTTCACTAAATTAATTGTCACAAATAACGTAAACGGCGCTACTGGAAATTTCACTACTGGCAATTTCACCAATGCAGTTATTAGTGGCATTGTAAATGGTTCTACATCTAGCTTTGATGGAGACTTCACTGATGGTTCTGTCTTTTTCTCCAATAATAACGGAGTCATATCTCAAGACAACTCACATTTCTATTGGGATCAAAGCAACAAAAGGCTTGCAATTAATCATGCTAATCCAGATATGGCACTTGATGTTAATGGTGCTATGGTACTTAGAAATATTAATGATGGAAATATAATTAGTGGTGGTGGTAGTGGTGTAACATTTGGAACAATCAGAAGCACTTCTATTGAAATGCAATATCCTGCCGAGGCAACGAAACCAGCAGGTACAACAAATGGTGATTTACTAATAAGTTTTGGGCGAAGTATGGCTGGCTGGCAAGGATGGACTGAAATTATAAGTTCAAGCTCAGGCAAGCATAAAGCTTTTTACAGAATAGCTTCGAATGAACCCACGACTTATTACTTTGGTAATGGTGGTTATGCAATCGTGATGAGATATACTGGACATGATCCGTCAAATCCCATTAATGCTTCCGCAGCAACTACTGGCACTGTAACTGGTGGGCTTATCAACACACCATCAGTAACCACAACAGTTGCAAATACAAAAATAGTCAAGATTGGAATTACACTCGACACTGGGTCCTGCAATCCTCCTGGGAACCCTAGCGGTTATACCTCTAGAGATGCAGCTCATGCCGAAACAACAAAAAGCAGGGTCGCTGATAAAGATCAAGTTAGTAGTGGAGCAAGTGACACTAATACTATGACTTCAGATTGTAGTAGTGGAACTTATGATAGTTTTGCTATTGCTATAGCTCCAGCAGTAGGAACTAGCACTCCAATACTTGCAGACCCAGATAACGGATCAACATTCCTCTACCTTTCTAATGGTGGTGGTGCTAATGCCAATCCTGGTGACCTTTTTGCAAAAATAACTGAAGCCAGTGTGACTAAAACTATTCAAATCATAGATTTCAACAACGGCAAACTTGCCACATCAACTAACTCCGAGACTATTGATGGAATTGATTCTCCTTCATTCTTACGCTCAGATAGTTCTGATAATTTTACTACCGGTACTCTGACTTTTGATACTGGAACCACATTAGCGATGAGTGCTGCTTCAACATTAGACATTAACAGTACAAATGTTTCTATTGCTGACACAGGCATTAGCCTAGACGGAGCTGATACTACTTTCACTCAAACAACCGGCAATCTTTCATTCATTCCTGCTTCAGGAAAAGATTTAACTTCGACCATCAGTAATGGAGGAGAATTTAGAATTAATACTAATGATCTTGTTTTCAATGGTACTAGTGCCAGAATTGGAATTGGCACTGCAAACCCTTCCACCAAGTTAGATGTAAATGGCACTGTTAAAGGCTTAAACATCAATGGAACTTCAGCAAATTTCACTAACATAAATACTTCTAAGCTTATTTCTTCAGGTTCTGTAAATGGCGCCACAGCAAATTTCAGCACTGGCAATTTTACTACAAACATAAACACAAGCAAATTAATCTCTACAGGTCCAGTCAATGGTACTACTGCAAATTTCAATACTTTTAATACTACTAATTTGACACTCGGGACCAGTACTATTAATACTCTTAACAGCAGCACCATCAACAACTCTGGCACTATAACTAGTGCAAAATTACTTGCATCTGGAACTGTCAATGGTGCCACCGCAAACTTCAATAACTTGTTAGTTTCAGGCTCTGTCAATGGCAGCAATGCTAATTTTACAAACGCAATTAGTACCGGGATTTTCAATGGCACTACAAGCAGTTTTGATGGAGACTTCAGCAATGGTTCTATTCTTTTCTCTAATGCTGATGGCGTTATCTCACAAAACAATTCTCAACTGTATTGGGAAAGATCTAATGCTAGACTAGGTCTCGGCTTAAACTCTCCTAACGAAAGATTCACCATAAATGGAGTTCTTGCTATCAAAGAAGGCTCTATGCCTTCAGGCACTTCTGGTTTTGCAAAACTTTATATTAATCCAAGCAACTCTAAGTTATATTTCCAAAATGATAGTGGGATTTCTTACAATCTTACCAATGGATCCCTTATAGGAACAGCGAGTCCTGCTGGTAACGATACTGAGTTCCAATTTAATAATGGCAACTATCTCTCTAGTAATGGTGCACTAGCTTTTATCAAAGCAAGTAAAACCTTATCCATTCCTACAGATGCCAGCTTTGATATTAACTCTAGTAATGTCTCTATCGCAGACCCTAACATCTCCTTTGATTCAGCATCGGAAACAACTTTCACCCCAAGCCCTGGACAAAATTTAAACATCGCACTTTCTTCTACTGGAGATTTTACTGTAAACACAAACCAACTCTACGTCGATACTTCAAGCTCTAAACTTGGCTTATCAATAAGTAATCCAAATGAAACACTTACTGCAAATGGAAACTTTTCAATCAAGGAAGGCTCTGCACCATCGTCAACAACTAACTTTGGCAAACTCTATGTTAAATCCTCCGACTCTAAACTATATTTTAAGAATAGTAGTGGTAGCGAATACGATCTTATTAGTCCAAGCGCTGCGGCTATTAAAATAGATGATCTAAGTGATGCTATTACTAATCCAAATGTTTTAACTTCTTCTTTATTTATAGGTAGTGGGTCTGGAGTAAACAGTATCAGCGCAGCCAACTTCAATACAGCAGTAGGAATTGATTCAATGAATTCTAATACTCAAGGCAGTACTAACGCTGCAATGGGCTATCGAACTTTATATTCCAATACTACAGGTGCTGTCAATAATGCCTTTGGGTCGAATTCTTTATATTCAAATACAACTGGGCTTAGCAACATTGCCTTTGGATCTTACGCTTTAACTAATAACGTAAATGGTAATGCCAACATTGCTTTTGGAAATATTGCTTTAGCTACCAATACCGCTGGATCTTGGAATACTGCAGTTGGTTATGGTGCCTTAAACAATAACTCTAATGGAGATGAGAATCTTGCGCTTGGCTACAATGCATTACAAGCCAATAGAGACGGCAATGGCAATATTGCAATTGGCGCTTACTCTCTCCTCTCAAACACCCTTGGCAATTACAATACAGCAGTAGGAACACAAGCTCTAAATTCGGCTCTTGCTGAATCTTATAATACAGCTTTTGGTTATAATACTCTAATAGGTTTAAAACACGGGACTAATAATTTTGCAGCAGGTCCCGGAGCCATGGGATCAATGAGTAATGGTTCTGCCAATGTTGCAATTGGCGTAAATGCAGGTAATAGAGGAACTAATTCTTACACCTCTAATGGTCTATATCTTGGTTACAAAACAGGATTTTATGATTCAGGCAACAATAACATTATCATTGGTCACAATACTGGTAATGGCTCCATTAGTGGCTCTAATAATATTCTTATTGGTTATAACAATAATTTACCTTCTGGAAGCACCTCTAATCAACTTGATATTGGCGATACTATTTACGGTGATTTAGCTAATCGTAATATTGGAATTGGAACTAGCAGTATTGATACTAAACTTGAAGTTAATGGTCTTACCATGAGTAATCTTTTTGTCACTCAATCACTTTACAACAACAGTTCTGGAACTAACGTAACTATCAATTGGAACAATAGTAATGAACAAGTTATTACTCTTGGACACAATGTTACTTTTGCTTTTACGGCTCCTACTACTGGAGTTTCTACCTTAAGTTTAATTCTTATCCAAGATGGAACAGGCTCCAGAACTGCTACTTGGCCAGCCTCTGTCAAGTGGCCTGGTGGCACTCCTCCTGTTCTTTCTACTACTGCCGGACGCAAAGATGTCGTTACTTGTGTCTATGAAAGCCCTTCGTATTTATGCCAAATTGGATTTGACTTCAGATGATCAAAAGAAAACTATTACTCATTACCTTAATTTGGCAAATGACTTGCTCTAACATTAGCTTGGCTACTACTTCCTCTGGAGTTAACACCGAATTCGTTCCAGCTTCCAAAAATCTTGGAATTGGCATTCAAACTCCAATAACTAAACTTGATATTAATGGTCAAATCATGATTAGAGGTGGATCTCCGGGCACTGGTAAGATACTTAGCTCGGATGCAAATGGAAAAGCTTCATGGGTTAGTGCAACTGTAGCTACAGACGCTACTACTCTAGATTCAATCGATTCATTACAATTCTTGCGCTCAGATACAACTGATAATTTCACATCTGGAGTTCTTACGACTGATTCGGGAACACGTTTTGATGTTAACGGCGATATATCAATTGCAGATACTGATATTTCTTTAGATGGAGCAAATACTAGCTTCACTCAAACAACTGGAAATATTTCCCTAATTCCAGCTACTGGGGAAGATCTAAACTCTACGATTGCTAGTGGCGGAGAATTTAAAATTAACACCAGTGATTTTGTTTTCAATGGTGCTAATTCAAGAATCGGCATGGGCACTGCAAACCCAAGTACTAAACTGGATGTAAATGGCACTATCAAAGGTCTTACTATTAATGGCAGTTCTGCCAACTTCTCTAATCTTAGTACTAGCTCTTTAACTAATACAGGTACTA
Organism: uncultured Gammaproteobacteria bacterium; assembly: GCA_964420165.1. Taxonomy (GTDB): domain Bacteria; phylum Cyanobacteriota; class Vampirovibrionia; order LMEP-6097; family LMEP-6097; genus CAYQSL01. The sequence goes on from CAYQSL010000029.1 coordinate 8,273, forward strand.
CCAACTTCTCTAAAGTCATTGTTAGCAATAACGTCAATGGCGCAACTGGAAACTTTACAACTGGTAATTTTTCTAATGTCATTGTTAGTGGTATCTTCAATGGAACTAGTTCCAGCTTCGATGGTGACTTTACCAATGGCTCTGTTTTCTTCTCAAATGCAAATGGTGTAATTTCAGAAGACAACTCTCATCTATTTTGGGATAACTCTAACAAAAGACTGGCGATAAATCATAAACAGCCGGATATGGCACTTGATGCCAATGGTGCGATGGTACTTAGAAACATCAACGACCAAAATGGATCTAGTGGTGGCGCTGGAGTAACTTTTGAATCAGCAAGTAACTCTGGCTCTAACTTTAATGCTGGCGGCAATACCTGGGCAAATTCAATAACACTCGACAAGCCAAGTGGTACTGTAGATGGTGATTTATTACTTCTATTCTATGGCGAAGAAGCTGCTGCTTCAATATTTACTAGCCCACCAAGTGGTTGGACAATGATTGACAAGCTAAATTCTTTAGGTGGCGGGAATGCGGTATTCTATAAAATAGCTTCTGGTGAACCAAGTTCATATACTTTTGGTGCAGGGGCTCCAATGTCAGAACGTTATGGAGTAATTTTAAGATACAGTGGTGTAGATACTTCCAACCCAATTCATATTTCTGCTACCACGAATGGATTATCAAACTCTACTCCAACAATTAATACCGCTTCTGTTACTACTTCTATTAGCAATACAAAAATTGTTAAATTTGGACTTATTGCTCATAGCTGTTATGCTTGCGCTGTTTTACCAGGCACACCAAGTGGTTACACTTCTCGAGCAACTAACAGTAACTATAATGAGCAATGGAAGAACTGGAGAGTTGTTGATAAAGATCAAAGCGCAGCCGGAGCTACTGATTCTAATACAATGAGCGTTGGAGTACAGGGCAATGCTTTTATTGGATTTACACTTGCACTCAAACCCACTGGTGGTGGTGCTAGCACTGGCTTAGGGAACCCAGACAATGGTGCAGCATTCCTCTATCTCTCCAATGGTGGTTCTGCAAACCCTGGAGACCTCTTTGCAAAAATCAAAGAAAATAGCATCACTAAAACAATACAAATCATAGACTTCAATAATGGTAGTCTAACGGCAACAAGTAGTTCAGACACTCTTGATGGTCTTGATTCAAGTTCTTTCTTGCGTTCCGACGTTTCAGATAGTTATAGTTCTGGAACTCTTACTCTTGATCCAAGTACAACTTTATCTCTGGATGCAAGTTCAAGCCTAGATATCAACAGTACAAATCTTTCAATAGCAGATACGAATATAAGTTTAGATGGAGCAAACACCGCCTTTACTCAAGCTACTGGAAATATTTCCTTAGTGCCAGCTGCCACTCACGACCTGACTACAACTATTACTAGTGGGGGTGAATTTAGAATTAACACTAATGATTTGGTCTTCAACGGCACTAATGCACGAATCGGCATTGGCACAGCAAATCCGTTAGCCAAGCTTGATGTGAATGGCACTATAAAAGGTTTAGTTGTTAATGGTTCTACTGCTAACTTCTCAGGTAATTCTAATACTGATAAATTAATTGCTTCCGGAGCAGTAAATGGTACTACTGCTAATTTTAGCAACGCAAATTTTTCTGGCACTACAAGCGTTGGCAAATTAATTTCTTCCGGAGCAGTAAATGGCACTACGGCTAATTTCTCTAACATAAATGCTTCAAGTTTTAATTTCACTAATGCAAATATCACGACACTTACCAGCACTGATATAAACAATTCAGGAACAAGTTCTACTACAAAATTAATTTCATCTGGAGTAGTAAATGGTGCTAATGCAAACTTTAGTAAAGTTATAAGTAGTGGTTCTATAAATGGTTCTAATGCTAATTTCACTAACCTCATAGCAAGTGGTATTTTCAACGGTTCACCAAGCAGCTTTGATGGAGATTTCACTAATGGTTCTGTTCTTTTTTCTAATAATCAAGGAGTGATTTCTCAAAACAATTCACAATTATATTGGGATAGGACTAACAATAGACTTGCAGTAGGATTAAACACAGCAAATGAAATTCTCACTATCAACGGTGCTTTGTCATTCAAAGCAAGTAATACACCCACCGCAACTAGCGACTACGGAAAAATATATGTGTCTTCAAGCAATTCAAGACTTTACTTCCAAGATGACAGTGGAGTTTCTTACAGTATTAACAATGGTGCACTTGCTTCACTAGCAAGCCCAGGTGGTTCTAATACTCATTTCCAATTTAATGACGGAGGAGTTTTTGGTGGTAATGGAGCATTGGCTTTTACTAAAAGTAGCAGAACTTTAGACATTGCCTCTGATGCAGTTCTTGACATTAATTCAACAAATCTTTCAATAGCAGATAGCAATATTTCTTTTGATTCTGCTTCAGGAGTGACCTTCACTCCAAGCGCTGGACAAAATTTAAATATAGCTTTGGCTACCACTGGCGACTTTACAGTCAATACCAACCAGCTTTATTTAGATACCTCAAGTAGCAAAATTGGTCTAACAACAAGTAATCCAAATGAAGCTCTTACAATTAATGGAACACTGTCTCTTAAAGAAGGTTCTGCACCATCAGCATCTGCTGACTTTGGAAAACTTTATGTAAAAGCTTCTGACTCAAAACTATATTTCATGAATGATTCAAGTAATGAATACAACTTAAGCAATCCATCTCTAAATATGAGTCTCAACGACCTCACTGATGCAGCTGGACTTCCTGGCGGACTTTCTATTTATATAGGTAATGGTTCAGGCTTAAATGCAGCTGGTTATGCATACAATACCGCAATAGGAATTAACTCGCTGAAACTTAATATACAAGGCATGAGTAATACTGCACTTGGAGCAGGTGCCTTAGAAAATAATAGTAATGGTGGTAGCAATTCAGCCTTCGGAACTAGCGCTTTATATTCAAACAAAAGGGGTCAGCGTAACGTAGCAATTGGAACTCAGAGTTTATACAACAACTCAAATGGCTACTATAATACAGCGATTGGACATTACTCCCTCTATGGCAATAAAATCGGAATTGAAAATACTGCTTTAGGGTATCAAACACTTTACAATAATGCAAATGGCGGCGAGTATAATGTGGCGTTAGGACATAATGCTTTAGATAGCAATGATTCTGGAAATGGTAATGTTGCCATAGGCATTCAATCTTTTACGGGTAATTCAACTGGCAATTACAATACAACGATTGGATATCATTCTTTATATTACATTTCGAATGGCTCTTACAATACCTCAGAAGGATATCGTTCTTTATTTGAGTTAAAACGTGGTCATTACAATGTCGCCCTAGGATCAATGGCTCTTTCATTCGTGAGAAATGGTTCTTACAATATTGCAGTGGGTGCCTATGCAGGTAGAAGATATGGCGTAGGATCTAACCCGGTAATGAGTAACGGTATTCATCTTGGTTACAATGCTGGCTATTACGATATAGGTGATAACAATATTTTCATTGGTTACAATGCTGGGAATGGTGCAATAACTGGATCTAATAACATTATTATTGGTTATAACAATAACCGTCCACCGCAAACTGCTAATTCTAATCAACTTGATATTGCAGATACTATCTATGGTGATATGACAAATCAGAGAGTAGGAATTGGCATATCCAATATTCACACAAAATTGGAAGTGAATGGTTCAACAATGACCAACACTCTTGTCAATAAGGCAGTGTATACAAATAGCTCTAGCTCTAACGTTACAATCAACTGGAATAATGGCAATAAACAACAGATCACTTTAGGACACAACGTCACCTTTAGTTTTACCGCCCCAAGCTATGGTATTGGTTCCTTTAGTTTAATCTTGATTCAAGATGGCACCGGAGGAAGAACTGTAACCTGGCCTTCCTCAGTGAAGTGGCCTGCAGGAGTGGCTCCAACACTATCAACTAGTTCTGGAAATATTGATATGATTACTTGCCTTTATGACGGCACTGATTATCTCTGCCAAATTGGATTAAAGTTTAGTTGATGCAGTTCTTGAATTATTACCTATTTTAGTTAAAGAAAATGTTCATTTATCCACCAAAAAGACTAGTTAAATTAGGGGATGTTAATTCAAAAGATACAGTACAGCTAGGCTACTACTTTCAATTCCATAGAGGGGAACAAAGTTTAAGTCTCTTTAATTTAAACCCTTTCAGTGAAAAGAAACTTACTATTTCTTGCTCTTTTTTCGCAAATTTTTATTTGTATATATTCTTTTGCAGCAACTTCATCTGGACTTAATCTTGAATATATCCCTGCTTCCAAAAATTTTGGAATAGGTACCTTAAACCCGACTACTAAACTAGAGATCAATGGACAAATTATGATCCGTGGTGGATCTCCCGGAACTGGTAAAGTTTTGAGCTCAGATGCTAATGGTAAAGCTTCTTGGACAACTGCTTCTACTTTAGTTACAGGGGATGCAGGCACTATTGATAGTTTAGACTCGTTACAATTTTTGCGCTCAGATACTACTGATAATTTTAGCTCTGGAGTTCTCATCACTGATGCAGGAACTCGCTTTGATGTTAATGGAG
>CAYQSL010000030.1:0-12787 GCA_964420165.1 uncultured Gammaproteobacteria bacterium
ATTCTTTAACCCCCTATTTAACCACATATTAACGCTAAACTTGTAACTTTAGATAGTGGGATTACTTTCCTCTATTACTAGCGTTTCAAATACGACTTCAGTCGTTGCTAAGGCTGTGACTACTACTAGTGGATCAGCTAAAAATGCCAGTGGTTTAGATGCCGCATCAGTAAATGAAGTTTTAAAAGATGAAAATGCAGAAGCCGAAGAGGAAGTTTCTTCAGGTCCAAGTAGCTCACAAACAGCTTCAAAGGCTTCAGGAATTTTCAGCAGCAATAGACCTGCTGCACAAAGTCCTTTTCCAACTACTCCAGTAGCATCCGGGACTAATTCTTCACAACAAGCACCAACCATGCCACCAATGGGAGCAGGAGGAGGAGCTGGTGCAGCCAAAGTAGCAGATGATTTAAAAAATTTATTAGGACAAAAACCTAATCAAAAAAACAATGAACCATGGAAAGGCAATGGAGCTAAAGAGGAAGAAAAAACTCCTGATAAACTGACGCCTCCAGTAACAGAAAATAAAGCCATTGAAGTTAAGGATGAAAAGAGAATCAAAGCACTCAATGAAGCTTATAGTGATAGACAACTTGACCCACGCAAGGCTCTCCTAGTCGTGTATACAGACGCAAAAGATCCAAAAGCAAAAGGGCTGACTGCATTAATTGTTGATCCAAAACAAAAAGATTCTAATCTAGCTAATCATTACAACGTTGTGCATCTTAATAGAAATGAGAAGGGTGAAATAACTCTCAATGGTAAACCTTATGAATCTCATCCTGCTGCAGAAGCTTTACTTGATACTAAATTCACAAAATCAGGTGTAACTATTTTTGCAAAAAGCGGTGATGGAAATTTTAAACAAAGCGAAGTTGCGGGACTCATTCCAGCTACAGGAGATCCCTTGAAAGCTCCAGATGCAGCCAAGAAATTAATTGCCGCAAAAGATTCTAACTTACATTTAATTGATGTTCATACAGAGCCTGTTATTGATGCTCATGTAGGTGATAAAGGATTTCAAGATTATTTAAAGGCAGATCCTACAAAGAATCAACAACTTTTGGATCTTCTTAAAGTTTATAAGAACCCTAATAAAACTCTAACTGATGCCAAAGTGGATTTTGAAGTATTCGGGGATAAGCTACACGACGCTTGGAAAAAATATATCAATCAATGAGTTCAGTCTTAACTAGAACTTAATTTCTATCTTTTACTCTATATCTACAACTCATGGGTGTTATAGCATCATCTATTGCCACAGTTCAAGCCGTAAACATTTTAGGGTCAGCCGGTGTTGCACAGAATCAGAAAAACAAAAATGCTGATGGAACTGACAAGGCTGCTGATCAAACTGAGAATCAAGCACAAGAAGAAACAAAAGGCACAGCTAATTCTTCTACTAATGCAAGAATAGCAACTGCTAATAATACAAAATTTTCAACAAGTCCTTATCCACCTACAAGTTCTAGTAACAATACTCCAATACCTCCTATGGGTGGTGCCTCAGGTGCAATGGGCGGCATGGGAAGTATGGGCGGAGCCATGAAACAAATGCAAGAAGCTTTAGCCGGTCGCAGAGGTGGTCGTCGCGGAGGCGGCGGTGGAGGCGGCAGCGATGACGGCGGCGGCGGCGGTGGCGGCGGTGGCGGCGGTGGCGGTGGCGGCGGCGGCGATGTAACTAATCCTAATGCAGGTTGGGGGAATTTTAATGCTAAGACTCCTGATGGCTTTGATAAATTAACGACTACTCAACAAATACAAACTATTGAAAATAATTTGAAAACTGGCGGCTTAGAAGCCAATAGTGGCTTGAAGCCAATGTATGATCAGATACAAAAAACTGGACAAGCTATGTTGGTTAAAGTGGGTTCAACTTCTTGCGGACCATGCAATCAGTGGGATGCAGATGCTGGTGCAAATGGAGAGAAACTCGATAAAACATTTGGATATAAAAAAATAGATTCAAGTAGCACTGAAGGTAAAGCTTTACTTGCTGAATTACAAGCAAAATCAGGAACAAGCGCTTCAACTATTCCACAATTCTATAGAGTTAGCACTGATGCTAATGGCAAATTAACGGTAACTAGTTTAGGAGAAGGGCTCAGATCAAAAGAGAAAGCTGCAGAACAAATAAAATCATTTGAAGCAAAACCAGAAACTAAAACTTACACAGCAAAAGAAGTTGAAACTAAACTCAACACTTTAAAAGAAAAAGCAGAAAAAGAGAAAGCTGAGAAGCCAGAAACTAAAACCAATGAAGCGAATAAGAATCAAGCAACAAAAGCTTCTGTAGAGACAGCTCCAACACCATCACAAGCTAGGTACAATAGTTTCCAGAATATGACAGGAGATGATGGTTTCATGAAACACTTAGGGGATAAAAATCCACAAAAAGCAAATCTTGAACATCTTAGTGGAGGAAACTGTAACAAAGATGGCTGCAATCCTACAAATAAAAATTTTTTAGACGATAAAAACTTCCCTAAAGGTGCATACCAAACTGAAACTATCAAAGTTGGAGGCTCAAACGAAAACGTTACTCACATTTATACTGATAAAAAAGATGGACTTCAATCACAACAATTACACAACAATGCAGGTAAACCTATTACTGGAGAGAATGCGCTGAGAGATTTCACTTGGGACGTAGAAAAACAATACGAAGATTATCAAAAACAACAGAAAGAACCACCACCACCTCCCCCTAAGCCAGAAGAGAAATAGGTATTGACCGATATACGGCTTTAATGATAATATCTTAAAGCCATGCTTAGCCTTGCTAATATTCATTCTTCATATAGATCAGTTGCTAATAGATTTAAAAACGTTGCCAATTGGGACGAGGCCAAAGTACCACTTAACCAAATTACTGGAGAAATAAATGCCCTTCATCAAGAACTAACTCAGCACTTAGGAGATTTAATCCAAGGCTTTAGTAATAGTCGTTTTCATCATGGTGCAAATAATAATGCTGAAAGAGGTTATAGATCCCGTACTTTAACCATAGGTGGCTATCCGCCGATGGACTATATTAGCGGTTATCACTATAACCCAAATACTCCAGAAGTGATAACTAATCATGATATACCTGAACTGCAAATTATGGAAACAAAAACTAGGGCAGGAAAGCAAGCTGAAGAAACTGAATTTACTGTAAAAATTCGCGGAGGGAAAGAATCCTTTGGTACCACTCCATTGCAATATAGTTTTAAAGCTGAAGAGTTTGGAGCCAAAATTAATGAGAGTAATTTAGAGCGGATGAATGTAGAAGACGGCATCGGAAATGGAATTCAATATTCAGCTAAAGGGGCTACAGATTTCAATGATGCAAACAGTTCAACTCAAATGCGAGATACTCCTGTTTTTAGTTTTGAAACTTTTGATGCCAATGAAATACCCTCACATGCTTTAAATGCTAAAGAGCAACCTCCAGCCTTGTACTATGGAGGCCGAGGAAACCCAATAGAAAAATATCACCGATACTTAAGCGAGGCTCATGGTTGGAATAAAGCTTTTGCGACGGCTAATTAGATTTCAATTTCATCTAAGCAGCCACTGCATTCAGCTCACCGAGGGTAGGATTGAAGCTCAGAGAGTTTTTAATCTCATAATCAGGCAAAGTATGGCTAGCTCCAAGGATTAGATTAATTATATTTTTTTGTGCAAATTTAATCTCTGCATTTATTGGATCATTAGTTTTAATATCGCTCCGTCCAATTTTAACTAATAGAGGTTTCATATCAGCACCTAGCATTTCAAGGCAATCCAAAAGATGCTCATTAATTTTATTCAAATTATCAGATTGATTAAAACGTCTTTCTTGTATATTTCGTACTTCAGTTCTATAAGCCTGGGTGTGAAGATCAAAGATCCTTTTCAATGAAGATATTCTTGGTTCAAAATTAGTTTCAATTTTTTTCAAAACAAATTCAGCTAACCCACATGCATTAATCTCAGTATTAATTGGAGTAGAATCTTTTTGTGTATGTTGTATGTATGATTGTAAAAAGCTGCTAAATGATTCATCAATAGTTTGCAATTTATCTACTTCTAAATTCATAGCAGCCAGTAAGCTTCCAATATTAGTTTCACTTGTAAACTCAGGTGAAGAATTTCTCACTAAGAAATAATCTCTCAACAATTTATCTTCATCCATGAATAAATATTCAGTTAACTCGTCTATCTTATAGTTAGCAAGCAATCTATATCTTACAAAAGAAGGCCATAAATCATCTGGGCTTTCAACGATATCAGTACTATTATTTTTAATAAACTTTTGTAATTCCAAGCAATCAAATACAGCCGAAAAAATTCTTGAGTCAGGATCATTTACTTCTTTCTCTGAAAAATTTAAGCAACATTGATCAAAGTCACCATATCTTATCGCCGTAGCCAGTAATAAATTCCTTTCATCATTTGAAAGAGACTCTACATTATTAACAATTAGATTTAATATATTTTTAGAACTTTTTAATAGAGGAGCCAATATTGATAGAGGCTCATAAAAAGATACGAGAGTTTTTTCAGTCCCTGTTTTTTTACAAAATTCATTTAAATATTTCAAAAGAGCATTTTTTATCCAAGGCTTTGTTTGATTAACTTTCAACCAGCTATTTAAAATAGTCTTAATATGAAAAATATTTCCTTCCTTATCTAATTCATTGACTAATTTTTCAATCATTTTCTTAGATGCCAATTGAGGATTATTAACGAAGAATTTGGTAGCAAGAATTTTTAATAGAGGATCAGCATCGGGTTTTAATATTAATTCTGTAGCTTTATTTACAAGAGCAGGGTCCAAATCATTTGCAATTTTCAAATCACTCAGTAGCATCCAATTAGTTCTTTCACAATCTAGAGGTAATTTATGATTAAATAGCTGCTGTAATCTAAAGCTAGTATCAGAACTGATTTCTCTACCTTTAATATAGCTAAGCATTTCGGCACTATAACTTATAAGCACCAGATTAGGATTGGGTCCCTTCTCTGACGTTGAAAGATCTTCATCAGGATTTGCCTCTAGAAGATTACTAGAAGATTTATTAAAGATATCTTCTAGTAAGGTAATTGATTTTGAAGAATTTTGGATATTGTTGTTCGCATAAAGTGCTCTAAGACCTGCTAGTAAATTGAATAAATGATATATTTCATCTCTATCATCACTTGCATTCATCTTAGTTAATAAACCATCATGCTTTATATTCATCCAAGTTTTCTCTAAATTATCGATAAAACATTCATAACCAATAGCTCCTAAAGTAACAAGAGATGGATGGTATAAATCTGTGATTGACTTTTGCTCCTCTTCATCTAGCTCAGAATCATTTATAGAATTTGAATTTATATTTTCAAACTCATTAGCTCCATAATCAATCTGATCTTCTGCTACTTCATCCGAAATTGTGGTTTGCAAATCACTCATGGTTGAATTAAGATTTCTTGTTGTATAGAATGCCAATAATGGTTCGCTAAGCATTATCCTTACAACTTGAGTTAATTCAGGATCAATTTTAGAATTCGGCAAGCGCTGAAAATCACCTAATATATTTAAAGGACTGAAAATTTTTCCATCTGGAGTAACTTTAGTAAACCTAAAAATTTTATCTAGAATATTTAGTATTTGTACTAAGCGCTCATCCTCATTGAGTTTCCGCAAACTAGATTCTGGCTTTATAAAAACTCTACCTAATAGTTCTTGAAGGGTTTTAGTCTTAGTATATTTTTTGGCTAGTATTAATGGAGATCCAGATCTAGCTTCTGCAAGTTGGTTAAATTCCTCATTAATGTTTTTAGCTAAAACTCCTACATTAATTGCTACATTAGTAATCGCATCAGTATCTATAGGAGTATCAACATTCTGATTCAATCTCAATTGATTTTGAAAAATTGTTCTTATTGTTGAATTGTATTGAGTGATTGAATACATTAAAATATTGATCTTAAAGCCATAATAAATAATAAACTCGCTGATTATTTTAAGTCAATAGGTGATAATCTTAAGATGTAACAATAGTTATCAAACAAAAGTGATTAGTACCGATACAAGTTCTATTTGGCATCCCTATACTCAAGCAAAACTTGCAGATGCTCCTTTAATGGTTAAATCTGCAGAGAAAGAATTTATACGTATCATTGATGAAAATGGCAGAGAGCGAGATATACTCGACGGGATTTCCTCTTGGTGGGTGAATATACATGGTCACTCAAATAAATTCATTACAGACAGGGTCAAGCAACAACTTGATAAACATCAGCAAGTAATTTTTGCGAACTTTACTCATGAGCCAGCCCTAGAATTTATTGAAAAACTTCTGCCACATTTACCAAGGGCAGATATCAGCTCAAACATTCATGAAAACAGGATTTTAAGCAAAGCATTTTTTTCGGACAATGGTTCAACGGCAGTTGAGATTGCAATCAAGATGGCAGTGCAATTTTTTTACAACCAAGGCTATCCGCAAAAAAATCAAATCATTGCTTTTAAAGATTCCTATCATGGCGATACCGTTGGTGGCATGTCATCTAGCTTTGGTGAGCTTTTCAAACAGCCATTTAAATCAATGCTCTTTCCTGTGCAATTTATTAATAGCCCTTCAGCTAATTTAAGTAAAGCAAATTCTAAATTAAATGCTTCCGCGAAAGCAATGTTTAAAGAAGAACAAAAAGAACTCGCTGAAGAGAACTCACTTAATCATCTCATCGAAACTTTATCTCGCACGCATACCGAGACTGCTGCAGTAATTATTGAACCCCTGGTACAAGGTGCTGCCGGTATGAGATTCCACCGCAGCCAGTTTTTACAAAAGCTTAGAAGGGCTTGCAATGATTTCGGCGTACTTTTAATTGCAGATGAAGTTTTCACGGGTTTTGGCAGAACTGGTTCAATGTTCGCTTGCCGTGGTGCCTCGATAGTACCAGACATTATTTGCCTTTCAAAAGCAATTACTGGCGGAGTTTTACCGATGGGACTTACCGTGACTACAGAAAATGTTTACTCAGCTTTCCATTCTGATTCTAAATTGAAAACTTTCTTTCATGGTCATTCATATACTGGTAACTCACTTGCTTGTGCTGCGGCGCTTGCGAGCCTAGAATTATTTGAAAAAGAAGATAGACTCAGTGATGTTAAATACATCAACATGATAATGAATAAAGAACTCAAACAAGATGAAACACTTGCTGGGCTTAGTTTTATAAAAGACATACGTATACTTGGCGCAATAGCTGTTATTGAATTTGAAGACAATGAGAATAAAGGCTATTTATCAGATCTCTCTCAATGGTTACAGAAAAAATTTCTTGAAAAAAATATACTAATAAGACCTATTGGCAATGTTTTATATTTCATGCCGCCATATATAATTAGTGTTGACTCTCTGAATTATGCTTTAAATACAATTAAAGAAATCATTCAAGAGCTTAGTGTTAAAGGTATTTAAATGAATCTTTTTTTCGACCATTTCAAAAATGTTTTCCTAACCCATTCCAATTCACAACCTTTAGCTTTTATAATTGCTTTTTTAGTTTGTTATTCTATAACTCCATTAATTAGAGAAAGAGCTATCAAATTAAAATTGCGCGGTCGTAGAGAAGAAAAGAACCGCTGTACAAAACTATCTAAAGAAGGCTTACCTATACCTAGGTTGGGTGGCATTGCAATTTTAATTTCAATCATTATTACTGTAATTTTTTATTTAGCAGTTTTTGGTACTTATACACCTCATGGTATTGAGCATCTACAACTTGAAGCAATTGCAGTTGGTGGTCTAATGATTTTCTTTGTAGGTTTACTTGATGACCTAGAACCACTTTCCCCACAAACCAAACTTATTGCCCAAGTCCTTGCAGCATTTACAGTTTGGGTTATGGGATTAAGGATTGAGTTTCTCGCAAACCCACTTCATTACTTCAATGGCGACCTCAAATCTGCATTCTCACTTGGAGATATTCCAAGCATAATTCTTACTGTAGTTTTCATTGTAGGTATTACTAACGCGATAAATCTAATAGATGGCATTGATGGTCTTGCCGTGGGTGTTTGCTTAATAGCTTCAGTTGCAAGTTGGGCAATAAATTTAAGCCCACTTCTTAATCAACCGGCAGGTGCATTATTTGCTGCCACTACTGCAGGTGCTTGTTTTGCTTTCTTGCGTTACAACTTTAATCCTGCAAGGATTTTCCTTGGTGACAATGGTTCATATCTACTCGGCTTTGCCCTTGGCTGTATTTCCTGCATTGGTCTAACCAAAAAAGTTACGGTAACAATTCTATCCCCGATTTTACTTTTGATTTTCTTGGTTCCCTTTGTAGATATCGTTTATGCTATTTGCCGCCGCGCTGCCAAGAATCAACCTATTATGAAACCAGATTTTGAACATCTGCATCACAAACTACTAGCCAAAGGTTTCTCGGAGAAACAAATCAATTACCTACTTTATACAGTGACTTTTGTTGGTGGACTAATTGGTACTTTCATTCTAGGTATAGACATAGGAATTGAATATCTTATAATCAGCTTCTCAATTCTCTTTGCTTGGATATTTTTCAGCTTGGTTATAAACAACAAAAATCAAAAAAAATGACGTGATACCATCTAAGCGTGGCTATCAATTTCAGCAAAGAATTAGAAATCCGTGTGAGTGACCCAAGAATTGTTCTAAATGAATTTTTTGGTTACCTATCTTTTATTACAGGTTTAACAACAGCAATTCTTGTAATTAGCGGCAATGAAGATCTTTATAAAGTCTTCAACCAGATCATGCTCGGTTCTTGTGCTTTGCAAAACGTACCACTACTCATGGTCTATATCCCACAATGGCGTGTACTTATAAGTACCGGTATCTTGGGGATCGTAGTCACCAATTACTTTGCAACTCTGCCTATAGGTAATGCTTTTAGAGAAGGATTATTTGTTGGCATGATCAAAGTAGATTACAGTTACGAGGCTCTTGCGAAATATCATCCTGAGAAATACCCACATGAATCTGAATTACTAGGTAAAGATCGGGCTAGTTTCTGGAAGAATTTATCGAAATATCTTTCTACGGTATGGCAAGAAATGTTAATTCGCTCACGTGAAATGCTTACGGAGATTAAGAATGGTAATTTCAAAGTTTTTGTAAAAGATGCAATTCGCTCACAATTTTTTTCTAGCTTAATGAGAATAATTTCTGCATCACCATTATTTGTAATTGCAGTTTTTGAATTATTTGCTTATTACGATCTTTATATAAAAACTCCTGATTATATTTTTTATACAGCTATCATTACGACGATCTCTATTAGGGCTTTAGCTTTTTCAAGTTTCATCGATGGACTTTCTAAAGTTGCCTTTGGCTTTATGCGCGAAAGCATTATGATGCGCATAGGTGGAGTGATTTTCGCTTCAGCTCAATTCTATTTGATGATTATGGGCGAGCATTCATTGAAACTTGTAATTCCTCTTTCTCTTGCTGGTCTTGCAGCTTATCCAATAGTGGAAGGTGAGAGACTAAGGAAATTGGCTCTGGCTAAAGAATCGATCTAGTCAATATTTGCCAAAATATAAGCAAAATATTGATTTTTCTGAGGCTCTTTCTATTCAATAAACACTTGGTATATAATTTGATTCGTTCCAGCCCCCATCGTCTAGAGGCCTAGGACATTCGGTTTTCATCCGAACAACAGGGATTCGAATTCCCTTGGGGGTACCATTAAAATAAAAGGACTCCCAATTGGGAGTCCTTTTATTTTATATAGATATTCCAAGAATTCGAGGCAGACCAAAATTTGTTTTACAAATTTTGGCAGGGATTCAGTTCTTTTTTAAAGCATGTCTTCGACATGCTAGTCCTTGGGGGTACTTCTTTCTATTTTGATTAGGCTTTGCCTAATCATGCCTTGGAGGTTAATTCTTTTCCAAAAGCTTAAATCTAGAATGCCCCGTTGTCAATTGATCTGCAGTAGCAAACTTAGCATAAGCCTTTTTCAAATCAGCTATTAATCCAGAACTATCCTCTCCAACAACTTGTTGAAGTTCTTTTAAATAGCGAAGAAGATAAGGAAAAATATCTTCCGTATTTACCGTGTTATCAGCACCCTCTCTATAAGCATTTACTAAATAAGGTGCATTCCCAAATTGATAGTCAGTTCTTTCTATAGCAGCAATACCTTCTTGACTTGAAAGATCTTGCAAAGCCCTTGATAGTAAATTTATTCCAGATCTAATTTGAATTTCATATTTTTCAAAAGCTGCCTGATTAAGCTCTGTACCTCTTGCACCAGGTTCAGGATTTATAACATTAGGTGGATACAATAAAGCAATTAACTCTCTAAACCGATCATTGAAACTACTCCAATCAGTTTTAAGACCTTTGTATTCAGGTAAAAGTTCTGGCTCAGGTATCTGCTCTAATCTTTCAACAACTCTATTAAGTTTCCATAGATCATGAGCTAGGGCATATCTTTTGGCTTCTTCCCATAAACTGTCTCCAATTGATTTATAAAACTCTTTTACAGAAGAGCCTAGTTCAATGATTCTCAACCTTTCATTATTTTCTATTAAATCTTTAAAGTAGCCAAATAATTTAGGGAAAATATCATCGTGGTTAAATACAATTGTTTCACTGAAGTCAGCGTTTTCAATATGATCATTATTACCGTTATCCATTAAAGATGTTAAAGTCATAGGCTCTTTACTGATTCTCTCCAACTGCCCACGCAAACTAGTGAGTCCGTTTCCTAGATGTAATTTTTCAGGATGATTACCAAGAGCGTAATTTAAATTCCTATTACCAGTAATCACAGTAGACGTCTTCTGAACAAGATCATCCATCCAGGAAAAATAAGCTTGCCATCCGCCTTGCTGGGGATTAGGGGGCATTATTGGCAGTGATGTACTTAATACAGCCGGCATAACTAATAGCTTAACACCGCTCTTTATTATTTATTCATAATCATATGTCAAGACTTAAAACTATAAAGACATACGCATAGATCTAACATAAAATGGATTAAGGCTTGAGAAATAGCAATAAAAATTACAAAAGATCTGAACGGGGATTTACTTTAGTATTCGCGGTAATACTGTGCATGATTTTTGCAGGTTTACTTACTGCTGTTTTTTACTTTCTACGCCTTAACGTTAGTGAATCACAAAAAGCTATATACGAATCACAATCTATATATTTAGCTGAATCAGGAAATGCTCGAGCAATGGCAAGGCTAAATGTCAAAACCTTACCTGATGCTGAAGGTCTTTATGATGACGAAGAAGATGGAGATCAAGATACCGGATCCGAAGAAGAGGTAACTGATGAAGAAATGGATGAACTTGACCTTGATGAAGAGGAAGAAGATGAAGACGACATTGCAAATGATTCTGAAGAAAGAAGCTTCTTACTGAAAATTCCACGCTATATAAATTTCTATCTGAAGAATCCATTCTTTGTGAACATCGATACTGGTGCAATTATCACTGAGGCTCAGTATTTTGCAATGGTTACGCAACAACAACAAAGGATTCAACTCAATAAATCTCAAAGTCAAGAACGTGGTGAGAACTACGATCAGCAAGAACTATTAATAGAAGAACTTTATTTCCCATTACCAGAGGTCAATGTCAAACAAATTGGTACCATACAGTTTGAGAAAGGTACCCACCTCAAACCTGGTTATAGAATAGTTTTGGCACAAAAAGTACCAGTCAAATTAAAACAAGCTAGCATCGTTGAAGAATATCTCAATGAATCACCGAGTGTACTTGAATCTTTACCAAGACCAATTCTCAAAGCTCTCAGTCCTAACTTTGCTAGTCCCGGTGACTACCTAGATGTCTATTGTGAAGGTGAGAACTTAGATGACTATGCAGCAGAGTTTTCAAGTGCAAGTATTACAGTCTATGAAGGTAAATGTCCAAGAGTATCTATCGCCATTAAAGAAGATGCGAAGCCTGGCAAGTACAAAGTAAAAGTTGGTCCTAACCGAGCAGAATTTTTTATAGTCCCAACTAGAACTGATGCTCCTGTGCCAATCATTACTGACATTATCGATCCTAAAGGGATAATTGGAATCAATCAATTTACCAAAATGTCCGACAAACAAAAAATCGATATCAAGATCACAGGTATTGGTTTTGGTACAAAGAATCCTCCACTTATAGTTCCAGATTCTTCCGGCATAACTGTTGAAATAGTTTCTTTCAAAGATACTGAAATCCTTTGTAGCATTGAAACTAATAGAGCCACTGCTGGCAATCACTATATAAGTATTTTCACAGAAGGTGGTCAAAGCAATAGCTGGGTATTCAATGTAGAAAAAGATATTTCAGCAGTAGCTAACGATCCAAATACAGGTACTTACAGCACTGTGCTTACTTTACTTGAAGTAAACTCACTTGCTAATTTACCAATCAAATCAATTCTAGAAACAGACTTTGCCGGTAGACCTCAAGGTGATGGCAGTATCGGTACTGATAAAGGCAATAAGCGACCTGAAAGTTCTGACAAACCTAGTAATAAGAAAAAGAGCTTTGATCTTCTTCGTTCCGATATGGAAACCGTCTGGAAGCTAGAAACCATCGCTACAGTAAATGGCATCAATTACAAAGAAACCAAAATCATTCGTAGAAATGTACCAAGACTCTCAGCTGCAATAACAACCAATACTGGATTAAGCTTCGGACAAAGTAGTGTAATTATTTCTGGAGTTAACTTAGCTCAAACTAGATTAGAAGAATCATCTTCTGGCGGAGATACTACTATCTTTGTTGAAGGGGATGGACCTGATAAAGATCTCTTCAAAAGCAGAG
>CAYQSL010000031.1:0-11756 GCA_964420165.1 uncultured Gammaproteobacteria bacterium
CAATTGCTATTAAATATCGTTACAAAAAAAACATTGCTTCTGCTTTAAAGAAAAGAATATTGAAAATGGAAAAGCATCTTTCTATGCATATTAAACCTGCTGGGATGCGTGATGAGCTTTATCGAATTATGAATAATCTGTGGCTGTCGTCATTGCGAGCAACGCGAAGCAATCCCCCTGCGCAGGTTAGTCTAGATATAAAAACTATTGAAGAGCTTGCCGTTCAGCTACAACAAACTAGAGAGACTATTGTCTCTGAGATTGAACAGAAATACATTGATCTAGATGATAGTCGTGGGGATCTTCTTAGTCGTGCACAAAAAATAACTGCTTTTCTCCGCGAGCAAATGGCTCAGAAGAAATTCTTTACGAAAGAAACACAAAAACAATTAGAAGATGATTTGAAAGCTATTAGAAAGTCGATACAAATGGCAACTTGGCAGCCTCAATATATCGAGCGCAATCCATCACAAGAACGTCTGGCTGAAACTGTAATAAAGCTTGAAAGAGTAGTCTTTGATATAAAACGACCTCCTCTCTTTGGTAAACGTGAAGCATTTATTCGAATATTGGATCCATTGGATCTAAGTAGTTCCTTGCCTGCATATGAAGAAGATCCTGTTGCTGCTGCTAAGGCAGTCGTAGAGGAATTGCGTCAGAGGATTCAAAAAGGAATTTATATTATTTAAGCGAATTTGAAGCTTTTTGAAGAACAACTCGTTTTTACCAAGTATTTCGTGTTAGGGTTATTTGTATAGGAATGATTTGACGTCTAATTTATTGCTAAAGCAATTTTAGAGATCACTCTTACAATCATGTTAGGAGTGAAATGTATAAAATTAAGTCAGTAATAGCGTTAGTAGTTTTTTTAATGATAAGTGTTCCCTTGAATGCGCAAGGAAGGGTCATTGACCTAATTAAACCGACAGTCGTCCTCACAGTTCCTAGTAATGGTGCTGCTGATGTGGCGCTTGATCAAACTCCCATTATATTTTTTAGTGAACGAATAAAGCGTTCAAAAGTTAACAATCAAGTTTTTTTATTATTGAAGGAAGGTAGTACAGAACCTATTCCAGGAAGAAGAACTTATTCTAAGAAGCTGCAAAGAGTAACTTTTCATCCAAAAGAACTTTTAGAAATTAATACCCAATATACTTTTAGAGTTAAAGGGGACGGTACTACTAATCCAAATGTAAAAGACATCCATGGTAATAAAATGGAAAGTAACTATGTATGGAGTTTTAGAACTGGTTCGAACCTAAGTAACTCGATTCCCTCACCACAAGTGAGTTCTACCAATCCAGTAAATGGTGCGGCTGATGTAGAAATTAATTCAAAAATTATTGCAATTTTCACTGATGCCAGTGGATCTATCAATTCAAACACCGCGACACTCACCTTAAAGCAAGGTGCAACGCCTGTTAGCGGTACAGTAAGTTACTTGGATCAAACTGCAACATTTACACCAACAAATAATCTTATAGCTGCTTCCGTATACACTGCAACAATTACAACTCATGTTGTAGATCAAGATGGTAATTCATTTGCAAACGATTATGCATGGAGCTTTACCTCTGGTTCAAGTTCGGATAGTAGCTCACCAATAGTACAGTTAGTAAGTCCCGTTGACGGTTCTACAAATGTAGCTACTGATATAAGCTTAGGAATAAATTTTAATGAAGCTCTAGACCCTTCAACAGTATCTACAACAACATTGATATTAAAACAAGGCACAACGCTTATTCCAGCTACTGTAACTTACTACGGTACAACTGCAACTATTGATCCATCAAGCAATCTTGCAACTAATTCTACTTATAACGTTACGATTACAACTCAAGTTACTGACCTTGCCTCTAATCCACTAGCAAATAATTTTGTGTGGACTTTTACAACTGCAGCCTCAGCTATAGTTGATGAAAACGAGCAAGAAACTGTAGCTCTAGGATCAACTTCACCTTTTGTAGTTTTAGCTGGTTCGACTGTTACTAGTACTGGTCCAACACTACTTGATGGTGATCTTGGATTAAGTCCAGGAACTGCTGTAACTGGATTTCCGCCTGGAACTGTTAGTGGCACACAACATTTAAATGACCCTACTGCTGCGCAAGCCAAACTTGATTTAACTACAGCTTATAACAACGCTGCTGCGCGAACACAAGCCCCTATCGCTGTTTCAGGAAATTTAGGTGGACAAACTCTTAGCCCTGGTCTTTATAAATCTACATCTACACTTGCAATATCATCAGGAGATCTAACACTAGATGCAGGTAATGACCCAAATGCTGTTTTCATTTTTCAAATTGCATCAGCTTTTACCGTGACATCTGGTCGCCAGGTTATTCTGAGTGGTGGTGCTAAGGCTTCTAATATTTTCTGGCAAGTAGGTAGTTCAGCAACTTTTGGAACAAGTTCAGTTTTCAAAGGTAATATACTTGCTGATCAGTCAATTTCATTTGCAACTGGAGCAACCCTGGAAGGTAGAGCGTTGACACGGATTGGTGCAGTTACATTAGATTCCAACACTATTACAAGACCTGCATTGTAAGACTGTAGAATCATAATCTAGATGTATAATCTCAAAGTGTCTCTTAGATTTTTAGTAATAGTATTTTTTGTTTGTTCTATACAAGCATCTATGGCTTCGGGTTATTTCCCTTTTATCGCAGAGAACTCTG
The DNA here is from genome assembly GCA_964420165.1 of uncultured Gammaproteobacteria bacterium. Lineage (GTDB taxonomy): Bacteria > Cyanobacteriota > Vampirovibrionia > LMEP-6097 > LMEP-6097 > CAYQSL01. The sequence continues at coordinate 2,679 of CAYQSL010000031.1, forward strand.
GTACTAAAATAGCCCGTGGGACTTTAAATACTGTTTTAGGTGGTGGCAAAGCTTCTAGAGCGGGAAGTCATCGAGTATACATTATCAGCGCTTTCTCTAGAGACATGGGTCTTGGCGAGCATAATAGAAGCGCTACAAAAAAGGGAGAACGGATTTATGAGGCAGCATCTTGGGATCAAGGTGATGATATAAAAATTCTCGTTACTCCATCAAGAAAAACTGCAAAAAAACTTCTTGATTTTAATCCTATAACTGCAGATGGACAAATTCTTTGTCAGCCAAAGTCCGTACAGAGACTGCGATTGACCTCAGAGAATGTACGGTATATAAACCTGATTCACTCTTCTTATGGTTTAGCTGATTTACAAGGAAACGAAGAAGCTATTCTAAAGTCGTATGATCCTGCTTGTATATTGGATGATCGAATACGTGATATGGAAGTGAGCCTTAGCGCTAAAAAAAAGAAACTGATAAATGTTCACCTTAATACTACTAATGCAGGACCTCTAAGACATGATGTTGTTGGTAGTAATGAAAACTTAGTGGTGGTAGATTAAATGATAAACAAATTTATTTTTATAGCAATAGTATCTTTTATAAGTTCGCTGAATCTCGCTTCAGCAAAGGATATTAACCCAGTTAACTCTAAATCTAATCCCGAATTGAATCAGCTCATCCAGAGCAATATCAAATGGGATACTTATTCATGGATGGGAGGCGTAAGAGCTCCAGAGATAGAATTTAAAGTTAATAGCTCAGGAACTCTGGACTATAAATACCTTAAGCAATTAACTGTGCGTTTCTCAAAAAATGAAAAACTCTGCTTTGATGCTTTAGATGCAACAGTTCCTTTCCCCGAACAGTTTAGAAATAATACCTATACTTTTACTTGTGAGTTAAATACAGTATTTACTACTAAAGACTTTAAGACCATTGTCAAAGAAAGAGAGGCTTACTTAAAAACTATCAAAAAGAAAATAGCTAGCAATAGAGAGAAGAGTTTTAAAGACCCAGCTGGGGTTTTAATTAATTTCAAAATTGATAAGTTTGGTAAAGCTTTTGAAATTCAGCCAGGTAGAGGCGCTAGCGATAATCAAAGTTATCAAGCTTGCAAAGCCGCTATTGAAAAGTCTTCTCCATTTGTACAACCAGAATTAAATGCTTTCTCTAAGCGATTTGTGGCTGAAGAAAATTATGTGCCAATAACTTTACTTTGTATTTAAGTGATTTAAAATTCTTTCCTCTATGTGAAGGACATTCAGTGTAAGTTTACATAATTTTAATTAAAACTAGTCAAACGACTAATTATCAAATAAGCCTAGCCTCCGATAAGATCTATTCTTATGGAATTTATTGATAGCATCATAAAGAACTTTCTTAACCCCCCAGTTCTTTTTTTCATGTTGGGTTTACTGGCAATAGCTGTTAAATCTGATCTTGAAATTTCACCGGGCATTAGTAAATTCCTTTCACTCTACTTACTGTTTGACATCGGTCTTAAAGGCGGTCAAGAGCTTTTCCACAGTGGTTTTCATGCCTCTGTAATCAAAGTAATCATTGCCTGTCTAGTTTTCTCTTTTTTCATGCCCTTTATTTCCTTTAAAATTCTAAGACTAAAACTAGATCTATTTAATGCTGGTGCTATTGCTGCTACTTATGGTTCTGTTAGTGCCGTTACCTTCATAACTGCCTCCTCTTTCCTTGATACTCACAACATTCCTTTCAGCGGTTTTATGGTTGCAGGTATGGCACTGATGGAATCTCCTGCTATTATTTCTGGATTTATTCTTATTAAATCAGCTCTTCGTAAAGAACATCACGAGAGTGAAAATCAAAAAAACATGGGACAAGTTCTTCATGAAGCACTTACCAATGGATCAGTTTTTCTTTTAATAGGTAGTTTAGTCATTGGTTATATTTGTGGTAGCCCTGGTGAAGCTGCTCTCAAACCTTTTATCAGTGATATTTTCAAGGGCATGCTTTGTTTATATATGTTAGAGATGGGAATTGTTGCTGCAAGTAAAATTTCGAGTCTCAAAAAATCTGGTTTATTTTTAGCTTCTTTTGCTTTACTCTATCCTTTATGTATAGGATCTCTTGGAATTCTTACTGCTAAGCTAATGGGTCTGGAAGAAGGTAATGCTTTACTATTCACTATTCTTACAGCTAGTGCTTCTTATATCGCAGTCCCAGCTGCCATGAGATATGCTATTCCTCAAGTGAATTTAAGTTTGCTTCTGCCTATGAGTCTAGGAGTGACTTTCACATTCAATGTGATTTTTGGAATCCCACTTTATTACCTAATTATTGAAAGAGTTTGGCAAATGGCTGGATAAAGCTTGTTAGAATCTTCTTAGATGGAAATTCTACCCGAGAAAGAAGAATGTATCGCTGATTTTGCAAAATTTAAATCAGAATATAAAGCTCCATTAGGCATTTTTAAAAATCCAAATGTTGAAATCATCTATGGCAGAATTTTTCGCCCCGCTAGAGTAATTAAATATACTAGAGAAAAGTTTACTCTTCGTGATGGAGATTCGATCAATCTCAATTGGTCTTGTGTCGGCTCGAAGACCTTGACTATTGTTTGTCCCGGCTTAGAAGGTCACTCTGATTGGAGTTATGTTAGAGCTGTAGTTACTGCTTTGAATGATGATAAAATTGATGCAGTTGTTGCTAATAGTAGAGGCTGTGGAGGTCCTTCTATAAAGTTTTTCTTTGGTATTGGTGAGGAAGCTGATGTCAGTGAACTTGTTGATTTCGTTTTAAAGACTTATGACTATAGTGTTATTAATTTAGTTGGTTACAGTACTGGTGGTAATTTGGTGGCTAAATATCTTGCAGATAAAGCCGATGCAATAGACCCCAGAATTAATAAGGCTTACATAGTATCTCCGACCTTAGATTTGTATTCTACGATGAGGCAGTTTGATCATCCTAAGCTCGGAATTTATAATGCATTCTTTATACTAACTATGCTGATGAGGTTATGGAAAAATAGAAAAACTTACCATCGAGCTCTCAAATTCTCTGAGCTATTTAATGTGAAAACTTCAACAGATTTCTATAATAGGTTTTGTTATCACGATACTGGTAAAGAGTTCAAAGACTATCTCGATCAACATAGCGCTTACCCACATTTACACAAAATCAAAGTACCAATGCAAATGATTTATGCAGTTGATGATTATTTCCTGAATCCACAATTCTTTCCTTGTAAGCAAGCTATGGAAAATGAATACTTAGATTTAGAAATCTCGAAAGATGGTGGACATGCAGGCTTTGTGTCTTTTGGTGAGAAGTATTTCTGGAGTGAACAGGAAATGATTAATTGGTTTGAGGAAGTTTAAAGCGCTATAATTTACCTATAGGTATCTTATGAAAGTTTTGGCGTTAGTTTTTGGTTTCTTTTTTTCTCTCTATGTCTCTGCTCAAGCTAAGTTTATACCTTTCGTTGGAGCTGGGCCTGTTAGCAAGCAAAGTATTAATTACAAAAAAGATTTTAGAACTTTTCCTGAAATTAAAGCTGTTAATTTAGAAGGTACTAAATTTAACTTGCCTCAAGATTTTAAGGGCAAGCTCAATATTTTGGTAATTGCGTTTCAGAGAGAACAACAAGCTGAGGTGAATACTTGGATCGATGGAGCTAAGCCCCTACTAAATAAATATTCAAATCTTAGTTTCTATGAAATACCTACCATAGAACCTCTGAATTTCTTTCAGCGCTTGATAATCAATAATGGAATGCGTGGTGGCATACCAAATAAATCTCAAAGAGAAGAAACTATTACCCTCTATCTTGATAAACCAAGTTTTAAACAAGCACTAGGTATTAATACAGAAGATGATATCTTCGTAGCACTCGTAAAGCCTGATGGAACATTGCTATGGACTACTTCAGGGATAGTATCTGCTAAGAAACTAAACTCTCTTGAGAGCTCAGTAAAGAAAAATATTTAATTGAGATGATTAAAGTAGTTAAAATCATTGCAGCAATAATCAAAGAATATCTTTTTATATTTGCAGCATTTGTTCTCTTGCTTTCTATATTGATACCGACCCTGGGCATCTTCATGAATGTAGAATCTTATTCACTATGGTTTGCAAATCTCATGTCACGATCTTGTAATCAAGAAGTTGATAGAAGCTTTGGTTCATTTGTTGTACCAAGCTATGTCTGTGCGCGATGTCTAGGTATTTATATAGGCACCTTTTGTGGTTATATATTTGCTTCTAAGGCTAGATTCAACTGGCGAATTTTTCTTTTAGCTCTGAGTTTTATAGTTTTGGGACTCTTGGAAAAATATTTAGAAATAGCCCAATTTATAGATTACTCCAAGGTTTTAGGATTTTTCTCAGGGATATTTATAGGTTTAGGCTTAATATTATCGGTAAGTCTTGTTGCAAATTTGAAAATTAATGTCAGAATAGACTGAATGTCAAAAATTCTTTTGGTAATAGTTTTAATTCTTTTGAAAGTAGCTCCAGCGCTTGCGGGCAGTGATACTTGGAGAGAATTCTATAAGACGCATAAAGATTTTGTGATTGATTATAAATATTCTACTGGCGATTTACTTGCAGTTGGATCTGGATCAAATAAATTACCTTCAGGTACACCAGTGGTAATTAGAATGCTTAGCTCAGTTTCTTCAAGCGATGCAGTAGTAGGTACTACAGTAGATTTCAAAGTAGAGCAAGATGTTATGGTTGGTGATGCAGCTGTTATTAAAGCTGGCACCATGGGTTCTGCAGAAGTAATATCAGCAGAAGATAATGGGTTTATTGGTGAAGAAGGTAAACTAACGGTTGGTAATTTTGAAGTTAAAACTGCCAATGGAACTTCAATACCTTTGAAAGGTGTAATTAGTGATAAAGGTGAAAGTAAAGCAACTTTATCAATTTTATTAGGTGTAATCGTTTGCTTGCCATTCCTTTTCTTAAAAGGCAAGGATGCAACAATCGATGGAAACATTGTAAGAACCGTATACACAGCTGCTGATTATAGTTTCTAATCGAGATCTATTCTTACTGGTGTCTTTGGCTGTACTCATCGCCATAGCTTATAACGCTACAATTATCTCCATGCGCATTCTTCACACGATGATCCGAGTCGGTAATTTAGAAAGATCCATCAAGTTTTACACAGAAATTCTTGGTATGAAATTACTACGTCAGAAAGAATATCCAGAAGGTAAATTTACTCTGGCATTTCTGGGTTATGGTGATGAGGCTAATAACACTGCAATAGAGCTTACTTATAATTGGGACACAGATAAATATGATTTGGGAAATGCTTTCGGACATATTGCAATTGAAGTTCCAGATGTTTATAAAGCCTGTGAAGAATTTAAAACCAAAAGTGTGAAAATCATTCGCGAGGCTGGACCGATGAAACATAGCTCAACAATTCTGGCTTTTATTGAAGATCCAGATGGTTATAAGATAGAGCTTTTGAGTCCGAAGAGAGTGGATTAAATCTCCATTTCTTACTTTGCAACTGTTTTGCGAATCATCCGTACTTATTATCAAATAAGATAATAAACAGCTTTGTATAATGACATTAAACGGAGAACGGAGAAAAATTATGAGTAATACTACTGGAAACATTGCAAGAAGCATATTAACCTCAGCCTATTTAACAGCAACTGGCTTTGGCTGCACGCCACAAGAAAAAGTTGAGACACCCGCTAAACCAGAGAAAGGTGATGCATTTGTTCAAGTAGATGCAACTCAAAAGCAAGCTCTTAATAAAGCTGAAGCGCCTAAAGCAGAAATTATAAAAAACAAACCAGGTGAACTTGATAACCGCGACAAATTATTTGTTGAAACTGCTCTTGCTAAGAAATTAAAAGCATTAAAAATCCCTTTGAGTGAAGTTGATAATTTCCCTAAACATACGCCAGAGACTCTTAAACAGGTTATTTCAGCAGTTGAGCAAGATCCAAAAGATATCGCTGCAGGTTTTGGTGGTATTAAATTAGCCCCACTTGGTAAAGATGGTAAGGCACAAGCTCCTAAAGTTAAACTTGCAATTTCTGTAAATGCTGAAACTGAACGACTTAAAGGCACTACTTTGTTATTTATTGATAGTCCTGAATTAGCTTTCACTAGTGCTGATGGCAAGAAAGATGTTGGAACTATCGAAAAGCCGCTTGGAAGGCTATATGATAAACATGGTCCGCATTTAAGAATGAGTAGTGGAGAAGCTACGTTAAGTAAAGATGCTGTGATCGATCCAAAATCAGGAAAGCTTACTAAGGGTGAAATTAAATTCAATCTAGATTTTATTTCTGGTCCTACTAAGTATGAAGTTACGATAGATTCTAAAGCTAAAACTTCAATAGTTGAACCTAAGAAAGATGCTAATGATAAAGTTATCGAAAATTCGTTTAATATTACTATCCCAGGATCTGATGTAGTAGGATACGTTCCAGAAGAAGCTCAGAAGAAATAATCAACCAATCTCAATCTCATACTTCTCTTCCCAATGTATGTGATAAATCAAATTACTTGCTAGTTCTGTAGCAATATCTTCGATTAGCTCTTCGTCATCAGTATCACAGAAGTCTTTTTGTTGGATTGCTTTTAAATCTTCTTTATCTTGCTCGAATTGTTCATTGAATTCTTCAATTATTTCTGGAGGTATTGCTTGATCACTGTGTATGAAAATTTTACGCAAATTATACTCTGCCATTTTCTCTTCTAATCTAGTGAAAATCATTTGATTAAGTTCAACAATTTGTTTGATTTGATAATTCAAAAGATCTTCCATACCAATTAATGGGCTAGGAGCGTTTTGTAGGGTCAAAATTAATTCGTGATTAGAATTTTTTTTGATTACCTGTATGCTGGCATCAACACATTGTGTTAACTGCTCTTTGAAGAACTTTTGTTCGTTTCTAATCGCTAGTAATCTATTTTCTAAGGTTAAACCATACTCTTCAATAAAATCGAGCATCTCTTGTTTATGTTCGAAATCACTTTCTTGTATTGAAGCATTTAATTTAGTAAATAATTTCGTTACCTCTTCGAATTTAGTCATTACTGTGTCAGGATCTAGGATATAAGGAGCTTCCTGCATCAAAAGAAAGAATGCTTTGAAAAATATAGTTGCATTTAATTCAATTACATCACCATAAGCAAAGGCTTCAATCAAATCAAAAACTGCTTCTTGATTTTCTGGAATTAATTCACGAGTGAGGCTGTCTTCTTGAATCACTTCAAGATCTTGCATGAAAAGTTTGATCAGATATTCTGCTTTTAATAAATTTTGCTTATCAATTTCGAGCATTATGCCACTATATCCTAGCTTTTCCTGTATGAATTATGGGAATTTGATATTTTCTTTTTCTAAAGATCTACGCTGCCATTCTTTGCAATAAAGTTCTAGAACCACTTTCTTTTGTTGCAGCGGGTTTTGCAGCAGGCTTATTATGACGTCTTGAATCTTGTGCCCAATATGTAAGTCCAAAGTCATCAGCTGCAATAGAGATGTGATTCAGGGTTCGAGCAAGTTCTGGGTTAACCCAACGCATGATCATATTTAATATAGAAGCTACTCCACAAGACAAACCAACTACTTTTTTGTGAACATCATATTTTCTATTAGTTACTAAGTCGTAATCGCCAACGAAGCCACCAATATTTCGTATATTTCCAAAGAGTCTTGCAAGCCAAGTGTCCCTATCTTTAGATGCAAATAAAAATCCACCAGCGCTACCGCCAATTAAAAAGAATGAGGTGATTTTGTGAACCCAGTTCTCATCACTCTTTGCGTTAGTTAAAAAGTCTTTGCAGACATTTACAAGCTCGCCACCAATAACTTTAGTGTTCTGCCACATATCATGGCTCGGAACTTTTACTCCTTGCTTCTTAAGTCTATTGGTAACAAGTTCTAGCATGTAGTTGATACCTGAACTCACTCCTGTTGCAGTGTTGAAGTTGTAGAAAGGCAAAGCCCAGAATGATATTGCTGGGACTATACGAGTTAAAGCTTCAACCAATCTATTACCGACCAAAGCCTCGACACCATTCCAAGCAAAACTAAAAGGAATTACATAACGCGAATACCATTCAGATTTTTTATCAATTGAAGTTGCTACATCCTTTGAGAAGACATTAGAATTGGTCGCTACTACAGCTAAGGTGTTGAAAGCAATTCCAACATAATTTAGTACCATTGTGAAGTTGTCACGAAAACTTTGAAACCATGGGGGTGAATCATGAAAATAAGCTCTAACCTTACCCCAAGAAGTACTAGGGTCTATGGTATTAATATCTTCTGCATGAATATCTTCAGGTTCTTTTTCATCATCAACTTTTGCTTGTTTTAGCCAATCACCTTGCTGTATAGATCCAGGTTCTATGGCGTTGATTTGCCTGAAAAGATTTTCATTAAAATTGGCATCACTGGCTAGAATTAGAAGAGCCTCGATAGATTTAAAAAGTTTATTAGGAAAATCAACTCGCTTTCCTTTGGCATAAAGAGATATAAGCTCTTGCATTACAGCTATGATTTTTTTCGTATCAGAGCCTGCAAGGTTTTTCATTACTGAATCGATGGTATTAGGATCGACTTGATGATTTGCAAAATTCAGTTCATTAACCCCATGCAATAGAGACTCTGCAAAGCTTGGATTTTTACTTAAGGATGTAATTAATTCTGCAAGTGCAGTAATATTTATTTTTTTACCATTGAAAATAGTTTGCTCATCTTCATGAGAGAAAATTCGTCCCAAATATTCTTTGATATCCTTGCTTGGATTAGGAGTGCTACTTGGAAGAAAAGCTTTAACTATACTCTCAAGATTATCAGCACGTGTTTTTTCTACTTCTTTTTTAGAAGTTTTTTCACTGAAATGACCAGTTTGCCTAATCGTTCCAGGATCTTTTGGAGCTAATGTAGCCATATCGGCCATATTTACTACTCGCTTGTTATTTTGTAAGCATTTTCTATTGTAAATGCGTAATTATATATTGTACCATTGGGGTCGCACCCACCCAGTCAAAACAAAAAAAAAAAAAAAAAATTATAGGGGTGTATTTTATGTTTATTTGTTAATGTTTGTTTGGCCCCCC